>DASTLM010000479.1:0-7035 GCA_035714945.1 Dehalococcoidia bacterium
GGGACCTCAGAGGTCAATTGGTTCAGCTCTATCCCACTTTCCCTGGCCAATTGCTGCGCGGCTTCCAGACGGGAAAGGGCTTCGGCGGTATCACCTCTCAGAACTAAGGCCCAGGCAACTGCCAACGTCGAGATGATCCGACTCTGGAGCATACCTGTCTCCTCGGATGCCTTCTCCGCTTGCTCAGCCCAATGGAGAGCAACCTCCGCGTCCCGCAAGGAGGCATATTCACGGGATAGATTGATTGCAGCTTGACAGAGCCCAACGGGATTGTTCATCCTCCGCGCTTCTTCCCAAGCTAGATAACATAGATCGAGACCACGCTGAATCTCTCCGGTATGGTAGACCAATACATGGCCCAATAGCCTGGCCGCCTGCATCACCCCCAGCCCATCGCCGAGCATTTCAGCCATGTTCATACCCTTTTCCATGAGGGGTACTGCGCTGGACTTCAGTCCGTGTCCATGGGCGGCATGGTCGCCCAACTGAACATATGCCTGCGCCAATTCTGGGCCGTCTCCAAGGGTTTCCAGCAGTTCCACGGCCTTCAGACTGTGGGCGTGGCGCTGTTGCCATTCCAGGACGTCCATGCCTCCGCGTTGCCCCAGTCGAAGATGGATTACGGCAGCCTTTTTGTGATCTCCCAACCTTTCGTAGAATGACAGGGCTTTTTCCCAGTAGGAAACGTCCCCATGGCCTCTACCAGAGCCGGTGACCAGGGCCAGCTTAGCCAGAACATCCGCCTGCTGACCAAGATCCCCCTCAGATTCCTCCAGTAGATTCAGGATAGTCTTGTAGTGGCCGATGGCTTCTTCCCAGGCGAAAACCTCGGTCGCCCGCTCCCCGGCAATCAGGGAGTACTTCACTACCTTTTCAGCTCCCAGCACCGGCTCTGCCTGAGCAAAATGATATGCTAACTCGGCGGCGTGGGTCTGCGCGTTGGAGCCGCACAACTCTTCCAGGGCCTCGGCAACACGAGCGTGCAGCCGTATCCGGCGAGCTGCTGACAGCTCGCTGGCCAGAGTCTCCTGGACCAAGGCATGACTAAACCGGTAAGCTTCCCCTCTTCCAGGTAACTCCTCAATCAGATGGGCCCCCAGCGCTTCGTCCATAACCGCCAGCAATTGCTCCTCAGAGCCGCCACCATTCAGGCGGCTGAGCTGCCGGAGCTGGAATTCCCGCCCGATGATGGCCGCGGTCACCAGGGTCTGACGGCACTGCTGCGACAGCCGGTTCAGCCGCTGCCCGATAACCTCCATCACCCCCACTGGTATGGCAGATGCCACCCATTCCACTCCCGCCGTGTCCTGCAACGCGCCGCGTTCCGAAAGCAGCCGGACCACCTCGGCGGTAAAGAAGGGGTTGCCCTCAGTGCGCGCATAGACGGTATTTATGAGCTGTTGAGTGGGCCGGATACCCGCCGTGAGCGCCATGAACTGCCCCGCATCCTCCAGGCTCAGACCACCCAGGGACTGCCGCCGAAACACCGACTCCCGAGACAGCTGGGCCAGAGTGTCCGAGAGGGGGTGTTGGGGGTTTACCTCCACGTCCCGGTAGGTGCCCAGGACCAGCAGGGGGGAGTCTCCCATCTGTTGGGATAGGAACTGCAACAGCAGCAAGGATGACCGGTCTGCCCAGTGCAGGTCGTCCAGCACCGGCACCAGCGGCTTCCTTTGGGATGCTGTCTTCAAGAAGGTGGTCACCGAGTTGAACAGACGGAACCGGGCCTGCTCCGGCTCCAGGGCCCGGGGAGATTCCAGGTCTGGCAGCTTCTCCCGCAACTCCGGCAGCATCTCCCCGATATCGGCAGCCCCAGGACCCAGATCGGCACGCAACTCCTGGGGACTGGTGCGTTCCAGGTAAGTCTTCAGCGGTTGTATCCAGGGCCAGTAAGGCGGCGCTCCTTCACCTTCATAACACCGGCCCCACAGCACCTGAGCGCCCCGGGTCTTGGCGTAGATCGTAAGCTCCTGGGCAGTGCGGGTCTTGCCGATGCCTGGCTCTCCCGACACCACCAACAGCCGGCCCTGACCCGAGAGAGCCTCTCCCAAGGCCGACCTCAGCATCCCCAGCTCCTGGCGGCGACCCACAAAACCGGTGGATGCGGTAAACTCCGTCGTAAGAGATGCAGGCTCAGTAGACATGGTCAGTCTTCCCCAGGACTCCCAATCCCCACTGGGACACTTCATGGTAAGTCTCTTCTGACATCAGGGGACCAGGGAAATCATCGCCATTATACGCCTAACAGGTTGATGAAAAACCCTTTTCGACCATCCCCCTGCCCCCTTCCTGACGAGGAAGGGGGTGGAAATTGTATCTGGGGGACACCCCCAGACCCCTGCCAAAGGGGCTTCGCCCCTCTGGACTCCCCTTTTTCAGCACCCTGCTAATGGTCTAGAAATGTGACAAGTGGAGATGGGCCATAGGCCAGCACCAAGGAGGCGATGGCGTACCACATACCTGGGAAACAGCTTCGGAATGGCCTCTACACAAGGACTTCTTTTTGGTGAGTCTCAAGATCACTCGGGTCACTCGGACCATTCAAATGTAGCCTGACTGGTGAAAATTGCCCGAAGAGTGCTTCTCCGCAGAATCTGATAATGCTTGTGAGGTCCTTACCTTTATTTATAATGAAGCAAGCGGTTTGCAGCGTGCTGATCTCAAGCGTAAAATCGGATCAAGCTGGGATTCATAGAAATAGAGCCCGGCTTCCACACTTCTGGAGATGGCGAGGTAATTGCAGATGGCAGGTCGAAGCCTTTCAGGTGAAGGATCGGATTAAGTGGACGATAAACAACTGACCACAGCCGATATTCAGGCCCTTTCCAACCGAGACGGGGTCGCTTCCTTCTTCGCCAGCCTCGGCTATGCCACAGGTGTAAGATTGCCCCAGACTTCCGCAGCCATGGGCATCACCGCCGAGGCCCCCCAACGCCAGATCAAGTATATTGAGCAGATAGCTGTACAAATAGATGGTGCAGAGCCCTTTCATGTCTACCTGGCAGAATTGACCTCAGTCACCGTCGCAGCTACTCAAGGCCTGGCTCGCCCCCTTCGGAACCGGGCTGGCAATTACCTGTTAGTTCTGACCGACGACTATGAACGCCTGGATTTCGTCTTGCTGGAGCGGTCCCTCCCGGTGTCCGCGTCCTCTCCAATAATTACCAGGCAAGTGACCATCCGGCCCCGCATCCTTACGGTGACTCGCCGCAATCCAAACCGGGTGCAACTCCGGGTGCTCCGGCGGTTCACCCGCACCGAAGCGGACTCAGATGCCCAGTACGAAAAACTCCTTTCCGCCTACGGTGTCGCCGAATGGGCGGAGCCACTATTCAATAACCGGGCCCTGTTTTCTGACTGTTATCTGACCTCACGGCTGCCGGAAGACCGGGAGGAGTGGCGGGAACGACCGGAGTCGGCGTATCGCCAGCTCCGTGACTTGATGAACAATGTCCGCCAGCGGTTGGGCGGGCAGGGTCTGGGTTCCACCCGCCAGTTGCTCCTGGAGCCCGCTTTTGCGTCGCTGGGATTTCGGGCAACTCTATCCAACGGTAACGCTAACACTTACGCCCATTACCAGCTATATGACCCATCTCTGACAAACCGGCCCGTGGCCCTTTGCCTGGGCTACACCTGGAACCGTAACCTGGATGGTCGTGACGAGACCCGGGACGTGGACACCCCCGACGAGAACCCGGGCGCCGCAGTAGTAACACTGCTTGAATCGGGGGAAGCACCCTGGGCTATCGTGACCAACGGCAAGCTGTGGCGGCTCTACTCGGCCAGGACCCACTCTCGGGCCACCAACTACTATGAGATTGACCTGGAAGAGACCCTGGCGATGGATGACCCTAACGAGGCCTTCCGCTACTTCTGGCTCTTCTTCCGCGCTGCGGCTTTTGTTCCCTATGAGGTGGTCCGGGATGGTCAGCCTCGGTCCCTCTCTTTTCTGGACGACCTGGTGGAGGAGAGCGAGAGCTATGCCAAAGCCCTGGGCGAACGGCTGAAAGACCGGGTGTTCGAGCAAATCTTTCCCCACCTCGCCAGGGGATTTATTGAACACTTGAAAGGCCAGGAGAGCCTGGCCGGGCTGCAGCATGGGGCGTTGTTGCCGGTGGCCCAGCAACTGGCCCTCAAACAAGAACCGGACGAAGCGTTCCGCCGTCAGGTCTTTCTGGGCACCCTCACCTTTCTCTATCGGTCGCTATTTCTCCTCTACGCCGAGTCCCGGGGACTGCTGCCGGTGAAGGAAGAACGGGGTTACTGGGAGCATAGCCTCACCAGGCTCAAAGAAGAAATCGCCGGCAAGGCTGGGACTATCGTAGACGAAGTCCCTGGTAAGCTGGCCAGGGCCTACCGGGCCAGCGCCGACGCTACCGGGCTGTACGACCGGCTGCTCAAGCTGTTTAAGGTCATCGACCAGGGGAGCCGTGAGTTGAACGTCCCCCTCTATGACGGCGGCCTGTTTCTCACCGACCCAGACCCCAATGACCAAACTGCAGAGGCTGAAACGGCGCGCTTCCTGCTGGACCACAAGATCCCCGACCGCTACCTGGCCGAGGGGCTAGACCTTCTGGCCCGAGACGAAGATGACAAGCGCCACGACCTGGTGTTTATTGATTACAAGTCTCTGGGAGTGCGGCAGCTTGGCTCCATTTATGAGGGGTTGCTGGAGTTCAAAGTTCGCGTTGCCCCGGAGAAGATGGCTTTAGTCCAGGGCAAGAAAACGGAAGAGGTCATCCCCTACCGCGAGGCGGCAAAGACCAAGCGCAAAGTCCTGACCAGAGGCCGGGGCCGGAACGCCGAGGAGCGGGTATACCGGCAAGGCGAGGTCTTCCTGGAAAACGACCGCCGGGAGCGGAAGGCAACCGGCTCTTACTACACCCCCGACCACATCGTCAAATACATCGTGGAGCATACCGTTGGGCCGGTCCTGGCGGAGAAGTTTGATAAGCTGCGCCCCAGGTTTCGGGGAGCCCACCAGGCCTACCGCAACGCCGAAAGGAGGGCTGCAGGCTTCCGCAAGCAAGGGATGAAGCCCGATGACCCGGCCAAGGTAGCCTACACCCACCGGCCCCTGGTCGACGACCTGTTTGACAGACCTGAAGGTGCTGGACCCGGCCATGGGGTCCGGTCACTTCCTGGTGGAGGCGGTGGACTTTATCTGTAACCGCATCCTGGGCCAGCGTGAGGGCTTCCTTCAGGCCTTCCCCTGGAACCCGGTAACGACGTTCCTGAAGGAGACCCGGGAGGAGATATTGGCGGAGATGCAGCGGCAGGAGGTCACCATCGACGCCTCTCGCCTCACCGACGTCAATCTCCTGAAGCGGTATGTGCTCAAGCGTTGCGTCTACGGTGTGGACCTGAACCCCATGGCCGTGGAGCTGGCCAAGGTGTCCCTGTGGCTGGACTGTTTCACCCTGGGTGCTCCCCTTTCCTTCCTGGACCACCACCTGAAGTGCGGCAACTCCCTCATCGGCACTGCGGTGCAAGAGGTGGAAGCAGAGCTAGCCTCTCAGAAGAAAGGCCATGCCGCCGACCTCTTTGGCGGTCCCTTCCAGGGCCTGCTCAGCAGCACTGCCATGATGCATGAACTGGCCCGCACGCCGGACGTTACCGTGGCCGAGTCCCAGAAAAGTCGCCAGCTATTCGCCGACTTTGAGAAGAGCCAGGCCCCCTACAAGGCGGCGCTGGACATCTGGGTGAGCCGCCACTTTGGCAACGCCCTGGCCCAGGAGTACCTGACCCTGGTGGGCCGGGACTATATGCAGGAAATCAAGACCGGCGGCAGGAACCTCTCACCCCAGTACCGGCAGGTCATCGAGAAGGCAGCGGGACTGCAACAGGAGAAGCGTTTTTTCCACTGGGACCTGGAGTTCCCCGAGGCCTACGTTGACCTGGAGCGCCAGGCGTGGAAGTGCAAGGAGGAGCAGGGGTTCGATGTGGTGGTGGGCAATCCTCCGTATGATGTGTTGGCGACGGAGGAACTCGGCTATGATGTCTCACCTTACCTGAACTACTACAAAACTGTAGCAACCTATACTCCGGCAATTCGTGGGAAGACCAATCTGTACAAGCTATTCATTTGCAAAGCTGCTTTTGTAGTCGCCAAAACGGGGACGTTCTCATTCATAGTACCGATGGCACTGTTGGGAGATGACCAGTCTCGGGAAGTCAGGCGACTTCTGTTGGAGAAGAGCGGCTTGATGGCAGTTGACGCATTCCCTCAAAAAGACGACCCACACAGACGTGTCTTCCCTGAAGCCAAACTTTCTACCACGGTCTTCGTTGCTAGGGGAGAAACCTCAGAAAACCCATTTTCTGTCAGAGTACATTCTGGAAGGTACGTTGAAGAGACCTTGGGGTGTTTGAAGGCTAGACCTGCTCAAATCTTCGCTATCGAACCGCAGAATGCGCCAATACCATGTTGTACTCAGAGAGACCTGGACATTGCTACCCAGGTCATTTCTAGAGCGAAACGGTTGGGAGAATACTGTAGTGCTTCGCAGGGAGAAGTAAATGAGACAACAGATGGCAAAAAGGGGTTCATTTCTTCCGACCCAAAACATGGGCCCCAAATTTTGAGAGGCTCAAATATTTGCCTTTATGTACTTCGTGAGCCTTCTCAGGGGGAACCGATCTATCTGAGAAAGCAGCAATACCTTAGAGGGAAAGCCGCCAGTTCAAAGGCGCATCACAATCAACAATGCCGTGTGGGATGGCAAGAAAGCTCGGCCCAGAACAACTTTCGACGAATCATCGCAGCTAAGATACCACAGGGGCAATTTTGCAATCACAAGATCAACTATGTTCCTGAAAGTGATTGTCAGATTCCATTGGACCTTTCCCTAGCATTGTTGAATAGCAAGATTAGCGATTGGTTCTTCCGCTTGACTAGTACCAACGCCGCAGTGAGTCATTACCAGATTTATGCTCTGCCAACTCCATATATCGTGGACGTTCCTGTTCCCAGTGGATGGTGGCAAGATATGATCGACAGCAGTGATTGGAACAAACTCGCTGAAGCGTTGATTA
>DASTLM010000480.1:0-3826 GCA_035714945.1 Dehalococcoidia bacterium
GTCATTCCTGCCGGGGGCCAGCCTACGGTTCTCTATGTCAGTTCTCTATGTCAGTTCTCTATGTCAGTTCTCTGTGCCGGTATGCGCTATCTAGTTTAGCACAGGTGTAGCACCGGAAATTGCCCGCACCCCGGCTGATGCGGCTGATACCCCTCACCTCAATCCTCTCCCAACAGGGGAGAGGAAGTTGCTGGTCAAGAATATGTCGACCGAGTACTGGCGATGGGCCAGGGTCTGATTTGATATAGTTAAACCATGCCAACGTTATGGGCCAGGACGGTAAACTTCGAGTCAATCAACCCGGGCGATCAGCTGCCCATTGTCATCAAGTGGGAGACGGTCGAGAGTATCCAGCGGTTCAACGCCCGGGCCGCTGCGAATATCCCGGAGGATTCGCCGGAGGATTCTGGCGAGGACCTGGACACCGAACCAGCCCTGCCTTCGTCGGCGCTGGTGGCCTACGTCAAAGAGCTGCTGGCGAAGGCCTTTCCTCCCGAGAGTATCACCGCTCCCACCAGCCGGTTAGACCTGGAGCTGACCGCTCCGGTCCGGGCGGAAGACACCATCAGCCTGTCAGGAAAAGTTGTGTTCAAAGGGGAGGATGGTCTGGTGGAGTGCGAGATCGTCATTGAGAATCACCGGCAGGAGACCATCGGAAGGGCTGCTGCGGTGGTGACCCTGACACTGGGTAGCCAGGCAACGAGTAGCCAGGAGGCAGTTTAGAATGCTCCCCGAGCTCGCCAGAACCTCCATCACCTGGGGGCCCATCGTCGCCATGGGCATCTTCGCCGCCATGCTGCTGCTGGCCCTGGGGGTCAATTTATTCTTCAAGCAAGCCATCAACCAGCGGAAACGGCGCAGCCCGGAGGGCCTCGACACCCTGATTATGGCGTCCCTGAAAGGCCCGGTGGTGCTGTTCATCATCATCTCCGGGTTATTTTTGTGGTTTGTCGCCCTCACGCAGATCACTCACCCAGCCTTTGACATTGTCCGCGGCTGGAACGACGCAGCCCGGAAAGCCTGGCTGGTGATCATCATCCTGGAGGTCAGTTTCGCCAGCACCCAGGTCTTGCAGTCGGTGGTGCGGTGGTACATCAAGCAGATTGCCACCCGCACCGCCTCGACTGCCGACGATAAAGTCGCGCCAATCATCAACCGGTTCATCCCGGCGGTATTCTACCCCCTGGGGATCCTGGTGGCCCTGGACACGGTTGGAGTGTCGATCAACCCGCTGCTGGCCGGCATGGGCATCGGCGGCATCGCGGTGGCGCTGGCCCTGTCTCCCACCATTGCCGCCTACATCGCCGGGACCTACATCGTCACCGAAGGGCGGATTAACGAAGGGGACTACATTGAGCTGGACGGCGGCCCGTCCGGGTTTGTGCTGGATGTCGGCTGGCGCAGCACCACGGTTCGCAGCCGGTTCAACAATATTGTAATCATCCCCAATAGCAAATTGGCCGAGAGCATCATCACCAACTACTCTGCGCCGACGCCGGTGTTGACCGGGTCGGTGGAATGCGGGGTCAGCTATGAGTCCAAACTGGAGGAGGTGGAGCGCATCTCCCTGGAGGTGGCCCGTCAGGTTATCGCAGAGTCGCCGGTGGGGTACAAAGAATTCGAGCCGCGGGTTCGCTTCTCCAGTTTCGGCGACTCCAACATCAACTTCAGAGTCGTCTTTCAAGCCACCGATCGGGTGGGCAGCCTGGAAATGCAGAGCCTGATCATCAAGCGACTGCACCAGCGGTTCACCGAGGAAGGCATTGAGATCAACTACCCGGTACGAAAGCTGGTGTTCCCAACCGGTGCCGGTCCCTGGCTGGCCCAGGCAGCGGCAGACTTACAGGTTGAAGGCCAGGTGGACGGTGCGGCCCTCACTGCCGGCCCCGCTCCCTCAGGGCGAGGAGAGACCGAGACGCCGTCCGGGCCGGGGTGAGGCGCGTTACCTGCCCCGGCCCGGACGCCCGGACCGGGAACCCCGCCGCCGGCTTCTCGACCGGCGCGGTCGTCCCGGCACCGGTGACGCAGCGAAAGGTCCTCCCGGTTGAGCGGCTTGCCGCACTATCTTCCTGTCCCGCAGCCACAGCACCTGGGTAACCACGGTCAAGAATATCCCGGGGATGAGGATGGTAATGGTGAAATCGTTCAGTTCCCTCAGGCGGAGATGATACCAACCAACCTGCCACCCGATGAGGTAGCCGCCCACGAAGAGCATCGCCCAGGCCACCGCGCCGGCAATCAGGTTGTTGTGCCAGGGGGAGCGCAGGATCAGCACCGGCCACAAGGGCCAGAAGATAATGACCGGGTACAGGAACCAGTACTGGTAGTACCAGGGTTTCAACTGGTTGGGAGGCGCGGGTCGTTCCTGGTCCATTTTTTTCCTGTATCAGGCCCGTGAGGGGGAACCATGCTCGAAAGGGTATTGCCGAAACGAGACAGATTATATCAGCTTTACGCTCCCCACCTTCCCCGTCCCGTGGGGAAAGTCTTTGCGGGGCCCCAAACCACCGGAAACCTGAGGCGAAGCTACTTGCGCCGGTACCTGGCCAATCTGGTATTCTAGCCACCAGGACTTACCCTGGGGGAGTTGCGTCCATGCCAGGTACGATAAAACAGCAATGAAAGAACAATCGAAAGAACAATCGAAAGAACAATCGAAAGAACAATCGAAAGAACAATCGGCCCGGGAGGTCTGGCGGGCCGCCCTGGGGGAGCTTCAGCTTCAACTGGACAAGCCGATTTTTGAAACCTGGCTGAAGCAGACCGAAGGGGTCAACTTCGACAACTCCCGCTTCGTGGTGGAAGTCCCCACGCCCTTCGCCATTGCCTGGCTGGAGCGGCGAATGTACCAGAACATTCAGAAGACGGTGGAGAAGGTAACCGGCCGTGTCCTGGACATTCAGTTTCAGGTAAGCAGCGGCGAACCGGCGCTGGTGGAAGCACGGACTTCGGGGGTTTTACTTGACTTTCCTTTGGCCGAGGGTAAAGGAAATCCCGCCCCGATGCCGGAGACACGACCAGCCAACGGCTACGCAACGGGGCAATTCGCCTTCAATCCCAAGTATACTTTCGAGTCCTACGTGGTCGGGCCCTCCAACCGGCTGGCCTACAGCGCGGCGCGGGCGGTGGCGGATGCTCCCGGTCGCGCCTATAACCCCCTGTTCCTCTATTCCGGCGTTGGACTGGGCAAGACTCACCTGCTCTATGCCATCGGCCAGGCCTGTGCCAGCAAAGGCCACTCGGTGCTTTACGTCTCTTCGGAGCAGTTCACCAACGAGTTCATCTCGGCCATTCGCAACCGCACCACCGAAGAGTTCCGCGGCCGCTATCGCAGCGTCCAGGTGCTGCTGATCGACGACGTGCAGTTTATGAGCGGCAAGGAGCAGACCCAGGAGGGCTTCTTCCACACCTTCAACGACCTGCACAACTCCGGGCACCAGATCGTCATCACCTCCGACCGGCCGCCCAGGGCCCTGGCCTTGCTGGAAGACCGGCTGCGCTCCCGCTTCGAGTGGGGACTCATCGCCGACATTCAGCCGCCCGACCTGGAGACCCGCATGGCCATCCTCTCGGCCAAGGCCGAGGAACTGCACGTGGAACTGGACGAGAGCATCATTGAGTTGATCGCCAAGCGGGTGCAGAAGAACGTGCGGGAGTTGGAGGGCAGTTTGAACCGGGTGGTGGCCTATTCGCAGATGATGGACGTGCCCATCACCCTGGATTCCACCTCCGGCATGCTGGACGACCTGACCGCCGATACCGCCCGGCATGCCATCGACCCGGAACGGATCATTGAAGAGGTATCGCATCACTTCAAGGTGACCGA
>DASTLM010000481.1:0-9789 GCA_035714945.1 Dehalococcoidia bacterium
CGACCATCTTCAAACAGGACTTCAAGATAAGCCTGGGCTGCCTCGTGCAGAGCTTCTAAGGCTTCCTCTTTGGTATAGCCCCAAGTAGCGCAGCCTGGCAACGTAGGGATATCCGCGCTCCATCTGCCGTCATCATCCTGCTCAAATTCGACCTTAAAAATGTAGGTCTTCAACTTTCCGCTCCTTCGGTCTTTGATTCGGAGAGTTTCTTTTCTCATAGTCTATATCCTTTGTACCAAACTGGCCACTGAAGTCAAACCTTGACCCCTGAGGCCAGACCAGATTGAAAAAACCGAAGCCAGGCCCTGATGCAATTGCCCGGCGACTCGACCAGCTTGCATTGACCACCAGGAGGACCCGAGATATAACGGTCAACGCATGATTTTCCGGCGCGAAAAGGATACAATCGTCGGACTCACCCTCGGACTCGAGTCCGAAGCAACCGGCTAATTGGAGCAGGAATATGTCATCAGACGAATCGCAAGCCTTTCTGGAACAATCTTCCCGGGGCCGGGGCTATACCCTGGAGATGCACCGGATTATGGCGTCGGCAGACCTGGAATGGGCCAGAAAATACCACGCCTTTATCGAGGCGACCTACACCGGCCAGCGGACCCTGGACCGCAAGACCAAGGAGTTGCTACAGATTGTGGTGGAAGCGGCGCTGCGCGCCGACGTTGAGCAGATCCAGGCCCACGTGCGGGTGGCATTGCAAGAGGGCGCGACTCCCCGGGAAATTCTGGAGGCATTACAGGCGGTCATCGCGCCGATGGGGGCTCTGGCCTTCCGGCGCGGCCTGCAAGCCTGGGCCGCCGGGACCGGATTTGAAGTCCCAGAGGGGTAAAACAGACAGAATAAACCCGTTGGGGACGGTCTAATTCCCCAGCGGGTCCCCTCGGCAACCAATACCAACTCGCTACGAACGGATCATGCCGCTAGCTGACCGAATCGGTATACGATGCTACTTTTCCCACTTGACCGGGTTCCGCAATACGCCGATCCCTTCAATCTCGATCTCACAGACGTCGCCGTCTTTCATGTTCTCCGGCGCGCCGTCGGTACCCATCCACAGTACATCCCCGGGGTACAGAGTCAGGTATTGGCTCATCCGGCTGATGAATTGCCGGACACCAAAAATAGCCCCGGACATACTATACTTGCTGATGAATTTACCGTTCAGCCGGATCTGGACATCGCAGTTCTCCGGGTCAACGCCTTCGGTCTCAATCCAGGGGCCCATCGGCTTGAAGGTGTCGGTGTTCTTGGCCCGCCAGAGGGTGCGGTCGCCGCGCTGCCAGGTGCGCTCGCTGACATCGTTGCCGATGGTATACCCCAGAACGTAGTCCAGAGCGTCCGCTTCGGAAACCTTCTTGCACTTCTTGCCAATGACCGCCACCAATTCGCCTTCATACTGGAACACTTCCGTGGCGTCTTTGGGCACCACGATGGCCTCGTCATGGGCCACCAGCGCGTTGTTGGCCCGGTAACCCACATCGGCGGCCGGCGGGAATTTCGGCTCCTCCCCCCGCTTGTGGGCCATTTCGGTCACATGCTCCCGAAAATTGATGCCGGCGGCATAAAAAGTGGGGGGTATCACCGGCACCAGTAATTTGACCGATGACAGGGGCTTGCGGTTGGATGTCCTGGTATAGCGGTCAAAGGGGCTGCCCGAAACCTCAATAACGTTGCTGCCTTCAATAATCCCGTAGGATGCGTGGTCTCCGTTCTGAAATCTACACCACTTCATTGTCGATGCTCCTTGGCTCTGGTTTTGGAATCTGGTTTTGTATCTGGGGCCGGGTGACCCAATTCTGGCACCTGGCTGTCGGCTGGTCAACCCCGGCAAAGGTGGTACAATCGGGCGAAACTTGCTACCATTCAATCTGGGACAAGCTGACTGATACCTTTCGCCCAGCAGGAGGACCGACATGCGTTTGGCCGGAAAAACCGCCATGATTACCGGAGCCAGCCGTAACATTGGCAAAGAGATCGCCCTGACCTTCGCCCGGGAAGGGGCCGACCTGGTTTTAAACACCCGCAGCAGCCAGCCCGAGTTAGAGACGGTGGCCGCTCGGTGCCGCGAGTTGGGGGTGAACACTCACGTGGCCATGGGCGATGTTACCGACCCGGACCGGGCACGGCAAATGGTGCAGGAAGGCATCGACGCCCTCGGCAAAATCGACGTGCTGGTCAGCAACGTCGCCATCCGCCCCCACAAACCCATACTGGAGGTTTCCAACGAAGAATGGGAAACGGTGATGCGGACTAACCTGTTCCCGGCTTTTTACCTGATCAAAGCGGTGCTGCCGGGGATGATGGAACGACGCCTTGGGAGCATCATCGCGCTGGGCGGGCAAGCCGCCATTACCGGCCGTCCCGAGACCATCTCCGTGACCAGCGCCAAACACGGACTCCTGGGGATGCTCCGGGCGGTAGCCGCCGAAATGGCTCCCTACAATATCCGCGCCAACATGGTCAACCCCGGCTCCACCGATACGGAACGCCGCAACCCGGAGTGGTACCCGGAGTTTCAACAGGTGGCCCGAGGTTCCGGCGAACACGTGAGGGGCATCCCATTGGGACGCCAGGGAACGGTGCAGGATATCGCCAATGCCTGCCTGTTCTTCGCCTCCGACGAGTCGGCCTACATTACCGGGGACCGGCTGAACGTGGTGGGTGGCCGGTACATAGTTTAGCGGAGCTGGATAGGGGTCTGGACCCGCGGCCGTGCTCTCTGGCCAGGGCGGCAGGCACCCCGGCGATTCAGGCCAGTCCCAGCTCCTGCCACACCAGGCTGGCCGCTCCGACCATGCCCGCCACGTCGCCCAGCCGGCTGGGCACCAGGCTGAATTCTTTGTGCCGCTCGCTCATCGCCCGCTGGAGGATTCCGTCGTTAATGCGGTCCAACAACCCCGCCTCGGTCAGACCCCTGGTCACACCACCACCCAGCACGATGATGTCGGGGTTGAACAGGTGCAGCAAGTTGGTGAGTCCCACCGATAACGCCCGGACCACGCCATCCAGAACACTCTGCGACAGATGGTCGCCCTGGGCCGCCGCCGCAAACACCGTTTCGGCAGTGATGGTCGCGATGTCCCGGTCCATCAGCAATGAAGGCAGGAAATTGGCGTCATTCAGTCTGGCACGGGCCGCCCGGGCGATTGATGTGCCCGATGCCAGAGCTTCCAGACAGCCAGTGTTGCCGCACTGACAGCGGGGCGCGCGGTCACTGAAATCGATAATCATGTGACCAACTTCACCGGCCATGCCGTTGGCGCCCAACAGCATCTTTCCCCGGTCAATCACTCCGCCGCCGACTCCGGTGCTGACCGTAACGTACACCAGGGTGCGCGGGGGGCGTCCCTGGCTCGCAGCATCCACCCCCGCTCCGAATTTTAGCTCGCCCAGGGCGGCCAGGTTGGCGTCGTTGCCGATAAATACCGGGTAGCCCAGCTTCGCCTCCCACACTTCTTTCAGCGATACACCGTCCAACACCGCCAGATTGGGCGGGGCATAGAAGGTGCCGGTCTCCGAGTCGATGGGACCAGCGGCGGCGACACCGATTCCGGCTATCCGCCGGTCACCGCACCAGTCAATGGCCTGACCCAACACGCTTTCGGCGTCCTCCAGCAACTGCTCCTTGCTGCCGCCGGCAACGTTGGGCAGTCTGGTGTTCCACAATAATTCGCCGTTCTGATTGGCAACCGAGGCCCTGGCCCAGGTGCCGCCCCAGTCCATGGCCACCACTACCTCTGGAATTCGAGCCATCACTGCCCCCAATTACCGAAAGTGAAAAAACGAAAATACTGGTGGGCGAGGGTTGAGGTGCCCGGCATCACCTTGGCCGCTGCCAGGTCTTGTCCTGCCTTATCCCGTCAAGGGAGCCGGGGAAGATTCTGCTGTTCGGACAGCAACTCATCCAGGACCGCCCGGAGGGCATCGGCATGAATTGGCCCGACAAACTTCCGGTGCACCAACCCGTCCCTACCGATAAAAAACTTCTCCGGAATCCCCCGTACTCCGTAGTCAATGGCGATCACGCCGCTTTCATCGACTCCGTTGGGATAGGGTACTGCAAAGTCCTGCACATACTGGTTGGCGTCTTCCCGCCGGTCCCAGATATCCACGCCGACAAACTCCACGGGCCGGCCAGCGTATTCCCGGTACACCTGCTGCAAGACTGGCGCTTCCTGACGGCAGGGGGCGCACCAGGAAGCCCAGAAATCGACCAGGACCACCTTGCCCTGGAGGTCGGCCAGTTCCAGCACCTCTCCATTCATCAGTTCCAACGTGAACGCCGCAGCGGCGTTGGCCTCGACATCCACCTGTCCGAATTCCTGGTTAACCCCGACCCCGCCGCGACCGCCGCCCAACGAGGACCAGGCCAGCAGGCCCAACAGGCCCAACACCGGCAGCATGGTGCCCAACAACAGCCAGCCGCGTTTGCCCAACCGCCTATTCATCGCCCGAATCCGGCCCCTGGCGATTCGGCCCTTCACTTACCGAGGCGGCGGCCAGAATGCGGTCTTTCAACTGCAACCGTTGGGCCTGATATTCCGCATCGGGCACCTGGCCCTGCTGGAACTTTTCGTCCAGCACCGCCACCTCCCGGACCAGCGATTCCCGCTGCGATGAGTTACGGACGGTTTGCCTCCGGACTGCCGGCCCGGCGGCGATGGCGGGCTGGCGCAACCAGAACCCGCCGTACACCAAAGCCGCCAGCAGGACTGCGCCTAGCATGATGGGGATGGCCATCATCCAGAACCCGGTGCCGGTGACCGACCGGCCCAGGCGGTCCAGGAGACTGGGCTGGGGTAGATTGGTCAGTTCAACCGCCAGACCTTGACCCGCGGCGAAGTCCTGTCCTTGCCAGACCCGGTATTGCGAGCCATCCACGTCCAAGGCGGGGGCCGCTTCCAGGTTGCCTACCTCTATCTGACCCAGCTGCTGGGGGATCAGCACCTGGTAAACCACCGCGCCTTGCAGCAAATTCTGCTGGTAGGCGAAGGAATTTCCCTGGTAGGGAAAGGTAAAGCTGAAGCTGAGGCTGTGTTGGCCTGGAGTCACCGGTGAGGTCAGACCAAACCCGGTGCCCACCGGGATAACCTCGCCGCCCACCAGGTCCGACTGAATATCAAAGCTGGCAGCTCGGGGAGGGAGGGAAAAGCGCATGAAGCTGAACTGTCCCTGACCCACTCGGGACAGGTCGGGCACCAGGGTGCGGTCGCTGGTATTGGCCAGGCTGATAAACTCCACCGCCTCGATTTGCTGCGCCGCTTCGTCGACGTCGGTGATCACCAGCGCGTGGCGTTCCACCAGAATCACTGACAGGTCCTGGGTGGGCTCATAGACCCGAAACTGGATGGTCGTGGCCAGGTCTTCCGGGCCCAGCAGCAGGCTGTAACGCATCCCGCCGTAGTCCGTGGTCAAAGCATAGCCAATGTCACCATCGGCAACAACAGCATCGAATTGGAACCCACCGGACTCGTCGGTGGTGGTCGCGACGGTGGTAACCGGACCGGCCTGCTCGCCAAAGGAATGCAGAGAAACCGGTAGTCCGGCGGCAATCTCCGCCCCGTCCGTCCCATTGACCACCAATCCCCGGATAGCGATGCCCTCCTGTCCGTGTACCCGGACTGGGGCCGGCCACCCGCCAGCCGTTGCCGTCCCCGCAACCAGGAGCACTGCCAGCAGCAACCAGCGGTGCGTCATAGGCTGGAATGCTCCCGGCCAACGGGAGCCAATTCGACGCCGCACTCCGGGCACCGGGTCAAACCAACGCCGAAGGTCGCTCCGCAGTTGGGGCAGGAGGCAGTACTCCCATTGGACCGCCCCAACAAGGAGAGGGGCAGCGACGCTCGTGCCAGCATGATTTCCTGTTCCAGAACCCGGTCGTCGTCCTGACCCAGCAGCTCCGTCTGCCGGCGGAGGAGCAGCGCCGCCTGCCTGCGATAGGCGCCCAGCTGTTCCCGGTACAGGCCCTGGGGCACGTTGCCTAACTGGTGCTCCAGTTGCAATGTCTGTATTGCCTCATAGATGGTCTCCAGATCTGGCCCTTCGTCCGGGGCTTCCAGGGGGTGGTCAGGAGATGGCGCCGCCCGGCGCAAGGCAGCAGCAGGCTTCAAGAAGGGGTAGAGCACCACTCCAATGCTGAGCAGCATCAAGACAATCAGGCAAAGAATTACACCCAATTGCAACACAGAAACCTCTGGAAATCAGGGGACACAGAAAACGTGGTATATTCAGGTCGCCTGTGGCACGTGGTGAGTGCGACCTCCGCCCCCGGTAAAGCCCTCTGACTCAGATTTGCCCTCGTCTGGATCGGGGGGCATTGCTGTTGCCGGCCAACCGGCAGATCATAATTCTCGGGGGTCGGTCACGCGGTTGTCTCTCCCTCTCTGGTCTGCGACAGCCTGCCCAGGCCGTACTAATTAAAGCGGATACCGGTATATCCGAAGTTGGCTTTATCCTGGCAACAATATATCAAACTTCGTTAGCAATAGTAAGCCAAAGCAATAGTAAGCCAAAAGGTGCCTTTCCTGGCCTGGCTCACGTTCAGCCGTGACAGGCACTATAGGTTGAATGGTGATTTGTTAAAGGGCATGGTCACCGCTCATCCGATTCAAATTATCATCGGCTGGTCGCGACTCCGGTCTGGTCGTCAACGATGAAAACGCAGTAACGTAAAGTCACTATCCACTTGCCGTCTGCGTAGCGATCTGAGTAACCTTCGTCAGGGCGGCACCTGACGCCCAATTTGATCATGCTAACTCCGTGAGTTTCGGCAATACTTATGGCTTCTTCTTCAGTAGGCAGCGGGGAAGAGATTGTCGGTGATACTGGGATTATCGGTGCTGCTGGTATTGTCGTGCAGTCTGAGGTGGTCTCAACCTAGATTTCCCATTTAGTTCAAAATGGTGATGCGGTAAATCGACAACTCTCTCACTTAACGTCTTTCCCAAGACCCCGCCATGAAAGTCGTCGTTGGCTGGCAAGGCTCAGACCGGAACGCCGCCAGCACCAACACCATGAGCCGCTTCGAGACGGAAACCCTGACCCAGGTGGACAACTTGCAGGGGCTGGCCAGAATGAATTCCCAGTGGGTGGAAGGTGCTATGACCCACACTCCCCATCGGCGAGTGATTCTGGACCTGGACAGCTCCGAGAGTCCAGTACCTGGACACCAAGCAGGAGCCTCCTACAACGGGCACTTCGAGTCAGTGTGCTATCACCCTCTCTTTCTCTATAACCAGTCCGGGGTTTGTGAAGGAGCGACGCTTCGACCCGGCAATGTCCATAGTGCCGAGGGCCGGCAGGAACTCCTTGAGCCGGTAGTGAAAGGATACCAGAAAAAGGGACTGCGGCTGTTGTTCCGGGGTGATGCTGCATTTGCCAAGCCGGAGGTGTTCGAGTACTTGGAACAAGAGAAGATTGGGTATGTCATCCGGCTTTCAGCCAACGCGGTGCTTCAGAGAGAAGTTGCGCATCTGCTGGTACGGCCTACTGAGTGGCCTTCCCGAAATCCCATCGTTTCCTACCATGAGTTCACTTACAAGGCCCAGAGCTGGCACTTGCCGCGGCGCGTGATTGCCAAGGTAGAGTGGGATCAAGAGGAGCTATTTTCCAGGGTGGGCTTCATCGTCACCAGCCTGAGCTATCCGCCCAAAGGCATAGTCCGTTTCTACAATGGAAGAGGCACGGCGGAGCAATGGATCAAAGAAGGCAAGTACGCTCTGAACTGGACCAGGCTATCCTGTCACAAATTCGTAGCCAACCAGGTGCGGTTGTGGCTGTTCATTCTAGCCTACAACTTGGGCAACTTCATGAGGAGACTGACATTGCCGGAGGCGGTGAAGCACTGGTCGCTGACCAGTCTTCAAACCAGGGTGATCAAGATAGGGGGACGGCTAGTGCGCCATGCCCGCCGACTGGTGTTTCAGCTTGCTGAGGTGCTGGTGACCAGGGAAATGGTGACGGGAATACTGGAACGGATCAGCCGGCTTCGCCTGGCACCTGGCTAGCCCGCTTAGGTAATGTCGGTATTGGTGGCGGTTACTGGGTCGCCCGGGGCCAATGGGCTGACCGAGGAAGGGGCTTGGGTAGGAGCTGGCGATTCTGGACTTTTACGCTTGTCAGGAAGGTGGTTCCGCCATTAGAATGGGCCACTTGAGCGAATTGGTGGGTAGTTGACGCGCTCAGAACGCTGTTTTATAGTTCACGGCATCCCGGGGGCCATGTGTTCGGACAATTCATTTTGATCTGGGAAATCCCGGCTAAGAGGCGGCAGTGTCGGTGAAATCTCCTTATGGAATAGATAGATCAAATTAGTTTCATACAATTACCACCTTTATCCTCAAGACGAAGACCTGAGCGAGCAATTGTATGGATTCTAGCCGACTTCTCCATTGGGAACCCCCATATCTGACTCCTTGATCGCAGCCAGTGGCTTGCGGGGGGGCATTCCCCCCACAAGCTGCACCTTGGGGTGTATCCTCCAGGCGACCTCTCAGAACTGAAGAACTCTGTCAGGGCTAGCCCTCAGCACGATTAGTTAATGGTGAGGAAGGTCCTGCTGAAAGTGCCTGGGATGGGCTGGGGGGTTCCAACATTGGGCTCGCTAACTGCCACATTGGTGTATGTCACGTTTAGCAGGACGAGCTGTTGGTTCCCCGGGCAGCTAATTGTAGCGGCTGGCGGTCTCAAGGTCAGGCTACCTGTAATCTGACCGTTCTTCCCGGACTCGAAGCCACCACTAGCTGTGACTGGTCCAGCCACTTCCTGCTTCTTGGGGTCGGATGGGAAGTTTCCACCTCGGTTACGGCAGGCATATTCCGCCGTGGCATCAGCGCTTGCAGTAACCGTAGTCCACACGTTGGACCCGAGGCCGGCAATCTTGAAGTTCACCGTCAAATTACCAAGGGCATCAGGACCACTGGCATTTGTCGGCCTACTGATAAAATGAGGGCTCTGGGCGAGGGCAACGCCGATGCTTGCCATTAGCAGCACTGCTACCATTATCGGTGCCAGAATTTTAGCGCGTCGCATAAGCCACCTCTTCTTAATGTTTTAGTTGGGTCGAAATTGGTCAAGGCTACTTCTGCCATGGACTACACTCACCTCACATACCACACCTCAGTTTCAAGATTCCGAGGCAGGGATACCTACGGGCAGCCTGAATCAGGCCAGGGAAATTATGTCTGCAACGAAGTTGCTCCAAGATTGGGCACCAGGGAGACATATCCATTCCAGGTGCCGTGCATCTGTTATCCGGTCATGTCGAGCTGTTAGCGGGACAGGTTAGCGTCAGTAATCATCGAGATTTGAACCAAACTTTCGGCTATTGCCCGATCGCTTGAAACTGAGATATCATCAAACACAGGACGACGGCACAGGAAATCCCTGCTTATATTAGGTTGTGTTTTGTCCTCAGTTCACCTCCCATATGGAGTATCTACTTTAAGATTTTCCGTCTTACCTCAGGTACCCAACCATGGCCAGCTACCGATCCATGGGGAGACCTGAACAGTTACCAAAATAAAATGGCAAAGTGGTATCGTTAGCGCGAGCCCTCTTTGCTTCCAGATCCAGCAGTTGCCCCTGCCTGGAGCCCATTTTATTTGCATTCATGATTCGGTTGGTCCCCACTGGCCAGTTCTCAGAAGCCACTGTTGCAGTCACATCACCGCCTGTCCAGGAGAGTGGTCGTATCCTCATTTACCTAGCTGGAGGCGACCGAAACCCCGACTAACTCAATAACCACACCATAACCACACCATAACCACACCATTT
>DASTLM010000482.1:0-26781 GCA_035714945.1 Dehalococcoidia bacterium
CCAGACCGTCATTGTCCACCGTCAGCGGGTCTCCCCCGGAAATTATCAGGTCCCTGATGGCCGGGGTCCGGCGAAGATACTCGATGCCCGCCGCCAACTGGGGCTTCTGGCGAATCCACCAGTTGCCGCCGTCCCATTCCCTTTTTCTGGTGCAGTGCCGGCACAGCAGAGGGCAGATGTCAGTAATCACCAGCAATGCCCGATCGGGGTAACGGTGCACCAGGCCAGGAACCGGAGAGTCGTGGGCTTCGTGCAGCGGGTCTTCCTCACCAACATCCCAATTAAGGACCTCCTCAGCCGAGGGCATTGACTGGACCAGGATTGGATCGTTGGGATTGTCCATCTCCACCAGGGAGAGATAGTAGGGGGTGACGGAGAAGGGGTACCTGCTGCTGATCAACTTGAGCTGTTTCTGTTGCATCTCCGACAGGGGCATGACCTGGGCCAGGCGCTCTACCGTGTTAAAACGGTTTCTGAAATGCCACTTCCAGTCGTCCCACTGGTCCTGGGTGGGTTTGAGCGCTTCCCAGATGCGGTCGCGGAAGGTTTTGCTGGTCTCTTGTGCGACTAAAGGTCTCGCTGGTTCTTCAACTGGTTCTTTAATCAGTAACATAGGTTCTCCCTATAACCTTTCGAAATCGGGTAAATTTGACCACCAGAAACCAGGGCAGCTGACGGAGAATCAGGGCGGCCCCCCGGCCCGATCCAGGGTATTGACCACTTTGGTCAAGATAATCTGGTCATCCCCCACATCGTAAAAGTCAGGAATTCGACCCCGTTCCTGATATCCCAGGGACCGATGAAACCGGCGGGTTGACTCATAAATGTCCTGGGAAGAAGTCTCCAGCACAATTAGCCGGCCCCGCTCCCGCCGGATCTTCTCTTCGCCCAATAGCATCAATTGACGGCCAATGCCCCTCCGCTGGTGCGCCGGATCTACCGCCAGCCAGTACATGTCCCAGGTACCCTTGGTCAGCGGGGTAGGTCCAAAACAGACATATCCCAGCAAATGCTCCGCGCTGACTGCCACGTAGACCTGGTAATCGCCGTTCTTGCCCAACGCCGCCGCGGTCAACACTTCCTCGGCCACCGCCACTTCATCGGGACGGAAATATCCGGTGTTATCGGTAATGCGGACCAGGTCCGCCAAATCCGCCGGCTTCATCTGCCGGTAGGTCACTTTGGTTGAATCTATTTGTCTCATCGCCAACGCTACAATAAGTTCAATCAGCCGGCCATAACTCCATCCGGCGGCGGCGGCCTGCAATGCCATGCCAGCTTCCGGGGACAGGTCCGGGTTGGGGTTGACTTCCAGCACATTTGGCCGGCCTGCGTCGTCACACCGCAGGTCTACCCGAGCGTAGGGGGGCGATCCCACCGCCTGGTAAGCCGCCAGGGCCACTCGTTCAATTTCCTGCTGCCGAAGGCCGGAAAGGCAAGTGGGGCACCGGGGGAGGGAGGCGCGATAGGCCGGGTGCTGCGGCGACCACTTGGCATCGTAGGTCAAGATTGCGGGCCCCGACAGGCCCGGCGAGTAAACTATTTCCGATATCGGCAGTATCTGGGGAGTAGCGCCGCCCAGTATGGATACGTTGAATTCCCGGCCGGATAGAAATTCCTCGACCAGGGCCGGGCCGCCAAAACGTTGTTCCACTGACCAGACTTGCCGCTCTAGCGAGGGCAGGTCTGACACCACGCTCTGGCTCCCCAGACCGTGGGAGGCATCCTCCCGCAATGGCTTTACTATCGCTGGCAGGGATACCCGCAACTGGTCCATGTTGGTCGAATCCAATAGTTGGTACGCGGCGGTAGGGATGCCATGTTGCGCCAGCACCTCCTTGGTCTTGCCTTTGTCCAGGCACAGGGCCAGGGCCGCTGACGAACCCCCGGTGAAGGCAATTCCCGCCAGTTCCAATTCCCGGACCAACTGGCATTCCGTCTCCGGAGAACCTTCAAATCCTTCAAACAGGTTGAATACCAACTCGGCCTTCAGGTTGCTGACCTGAGCCCTGGCGTCGGCCAGGGGGGGCCGCAGACCCTGGACCGTGATCTGGTGGCCCGCCCACCGGAGGGCCTCTTCGACGGCAGTCACCGATTCCATCACCGAACTGACGGCTACGCCTTCACCATGGGAGTGATAACTTGACGGCAACGGTTCGTTATGAAGCAGCGCGATACGCATATTGCGGCCTTGACCAACCATGCCGGTTCAGGGCGGAGTCCAGAATGGTGCGGACAATTCTGGGGTATCCCCACCCGGTGAGATTTCCCATAATCGAAAGGTCGCCATACTCTGGTGACAGGCCGGGCAGGGGATTGGCCTCGATGAAATACGGCCGGTTTTCGGGGTCAACCCGGAAGTCGAACCGGGCCATGTCCCGGCAACCCAGGACCCGGAACAGGGTCAAAGCCAGGTTTTCCAATTCTTTGATACCGGATGCGGGCAATCGAGGAGGACACCGGTAGCTGACCATTTGCCGCCAGTTACGTTTGACGTTCAGGGTATATATGAAGTTTTCCGCGGACCCGTCCTGGGGAACCACTTCCATTACACCCACGATCTGAGCGGGATCTCCCCCGACCACTCCTACGGTGACCTCGGTTCCGGCGATGAATTGCTCCACCAGGGCGGGCTGCCGGTAGGTCTTGATGACGTTGCCGACTCTCTCCCGGAGATCGGACAGCCGGTCAACCCTGGAACCTTCATGAATGCCCTTGCTGGAGCCTTCGTAGACCGGCTTGACGATGACCGGGAAATCCAGAGCAAAGGTCCCTGAATGATTAAGGTCATCGATATCTTCGATGACCTGGAATTTGGGAGTAGGGATGCCCCCGGCCTGGGCTATTTGTTTGGCGGAGGGTTTATCCAGGCACAAGGCCAGCGTTAACGGGTCCGACCCCACGTAGGGTAGGCCCAGCATTTCCAGAACCCCAGGGACCTGGGCTTCCCGGCTGCGGTAGTGCCCCCGGCCCTCGGATATGTTAAACACCAGGTCAACGTCGGTGCGGAGAATATTCGTCAGGAATTGCCGGCCGCCGCCCAGTTGTACCACCTGATGCCCCAGCCTCTCCAGCTCAGAGACCAGGGCTTCAATAGTTTCGGGAGGGTCGTATTCTTCGGACTCGTCGTTCAAAGATTCCGAGGGCACGTTGGAGGAAACTTTGAGATCGAAGGTTAACCCGATTTTCATTTGGTCACCTGGGTATGCTGGCTGGCCACGATGCACAACTGCCGGTAACCCTCCTCTCCCAGACCCAGCACCAACTCTTCCTTGAGGAGCAAGTACAGGGGAACCGGCTCCGGTTCCGCCCTCTGGCAGGTGGCGCCGTTCCTAAATAGCGAGTTGTCGTCGTCCAGCTGGAGCTTGTCGCCCAGCAGGATCAGGGGGTAAAGGGCGCAGTAAAAGGGCTTGAGGTCCCAGGGGTGCTGGCCCCGGGCCAGACTGGTTACCTGCAATGCGCACTTGTTGTCCGGCCGCAGAAAGACGCAACTGGTATTCTCCAGCTTGCCGGTGTCTGGGACCACCTGGGTCCCCACCCGGTAGCCCGAAGGAAAATCCGCATCTTCGCTGACCTCTCCGTCAAACCAGTTGTCCACGTCATGGTATTGTTCCGGCAAATGGCGCTTGATCGATTCAGCTTCTTCCACAATACGGCTGGCATCGGCCAAATCTAAATAAACACCGTGGCTGCAGCACATGGCCCGGCACTCTTCGTTCCGGCAGCGTCCGACCTGACGGTGCTCCAGGACCCTGGCATCAACCTTCAAATCTCCAATGGGAATCCATTCAAGCATCATACTACCTCTTCTATGATGTGGAGTTTGGTTTGCGCATTACTGAAAAATCCATGGTTTGAGTTTACATGAATTATATCTCACGTCAAGAGTGTCAGGTTTCCATTTTTGACCAATTTCGACAATTGACATCAATAACCGGCGGCCATGGTTGGCCGGAAGGCGTCGACGCCCGCCCGCAACAGGCCGGTCTCGTAATCGATGGTAATCGCCGAGGGACGGGAGAAGGCGCCGGTCATCGCCGGTTGCTCTTCAACCAGTTCCACGTGATGCCCCAGGCGCCGCAGGCCACCCACCACTTCGTCGGTCATTCGGGCGTTCACCAGGGTGTCCTTGCCGCTGACGTCCACGGTGGGCTGACTGATGGCCTCTTGCGGCCCCATGCCGAATACTATCACGTTGGTTACCACCTGAACACCCCGATTCATGATGCGCCGGGCGCCCGGTGCGCCCTGGAGGAGAACCGGCCGGTCGTCTCGAAAAACCATCACCGGGCACATATTGTTCAGCGGCCGCTTCCACCCGGCAATGGAGTTGGCGTAGCCGGCCTTGGGAATGAACCAGCCCATGCCGCCCACCAGGTAGACCCCGGTGCCCGGCGGATTGGCCCCGGCGGTGAAAACCCCGGTATGAGTGCAGGAAACCGCGTTGCGGTCTTTGTCCACCACATTGAAGTGGGTCGTGCTTTCCTCATTGGTATCGATGGCCGGATGGAATATCTCCTGCGGGGGGCCCGCCGGGTCGTACTGCCAGGGGTCATGAAGTCCCTGGTCCAGGTAATGGACCCAGGGCTCCAGTTGATGGTCCACTGCCGGGCCGGCGGTCCTTAAATTGACCTTACGGGCCAACTCCCGGTTGTACTCGGCCGACAGCAAACCCTGGAGCGGCACCGGAATGAAGTCACTGTCTCCCAGATACCGGTACCGGTCGGCAAAGGCGTGGCGGGCGGATTGAATAAAAACGTTCAGATAATCTACGGTGTTATGGCCCAACCCGCCCAGGTCGAAGTTGTCCAGAATTCGGAAGGTCTGGAGGTTGGTCAGAGCCCCGCTGGGCGTGGGGACGGCTCTAACGGTATGGCCGTTGAAGGGCACCGAGATCGGCTCGGTAACTGTAGGCCGGTAGTCCGCCAGGTCTTGCCTGGTGAGGATTCCTCCGTTATGGCGCATAAACTCATCAATGGCTTCGGCGACTTCACCCCGGTACATTCCATCAATGCCTTCTCTGGCGATCCGCTTCAGCAGGTCTCCCAGGTCCTTCTGGACGATCTTGTCACCCGACCCCTCGTAGCTGCGGGGCGCGTGACCGCCGGGAAGCCACATTTCGGCCAGGTAATGGTCCAGGTTGAGGGCTTCCCAGTCGTTGGCCGCATACAGGGTCACGTGCCAGCCGGCCCCGAACCCGGCCAATGCCAGATGGATGGCCGGTTCCAACAGTTCTTCCAGGGGCATGGTGCCGAAGCGTTGGTGCGCTTCACAGAGTCCGGCGCAAAAAGCGGGCACGGTGACGCACAGCGGGCCCTGGTTCTGAGCGTCGTCTTCGACATCAAATATATGATACCCACCAGTTTCAGCCGGACCCGTTACTTTGAACATGTCCGGGCGGGCTTTTCGGGGAGCGCGCCCGTTGAAATCGATGGCCACGGTGCGGCCTTCCCTGGCCAGGTGGATCAGCATGTATCCCATGCCGCCGATGGTGGCCATAAAGGGTTCCAGCACCACGTTGCAGAATCCGATGGCCACCGCTGCGTCAACCGCGTTGCCCCCTTTTTTGAGCACCTCCAGGCCCGCTTCCGCCGCCGGCGCTTCCATGGCAGTGACCATCCCGTTGGGCGCCACAATCTCGTCCCGGCCGGGCCTCCAGTAGCTCCTGAGAGTCACATGTGCCTCCTGCACCCATTAATGGTACCGCTTAATGGTACCGCCTGGCCTAACCTTCTCCAAGGTACGTTAAAACCCGTTCCAGGTCAATTTGCCAGGTGGTCCAGGTCTTGTAGGGTTTGAATCCCAACCGGCGGTTGATGCGTAACATGGACTCATTGGAGTCGGCGACATTTGACCGGATTCTCCCAATTTCCGGGCGTTGGTCCAGGATTTTTCGGAGCATCTCCCCTTTCAACCATTGGGCCAGTCCCCGTCGGCGGTACCTGGGGAGAATGGCCGTGTGTCCCTGTTCAGCAGTCTCCGGATGGAGGGAGTTCCAGTAAAGCTCGGTGAACCCGGCCAACTCGCCGGAGACCACGTGCCGGACAATCATGGTCCAGCGCCAGACCCCTCGCTGCGTCAGCATCCTGTCCTCTTGCTGCAGGTGCTCCGCTGTCCATTGGAACTCCTCAAGTTCCAGGCTGTCGGTGGGAGCACTGTTCATCACGTGCTTGATTTCGGCCATTGCCTGAAGTTGGTCCAACGGATAGGCGCCCTCCCAGGTTTCCAGTTGAAAACTCTTCACCTTCTGGCGGCCACGCCGGCACCACTCCTCCACCAGGGCTAAATTGAGGTCCCGCAAGCCCAGTTGGTTGGTGTGGGAACCCACTCCTTCGCGGCCACCCAGGCGGCGCACAAATCCCGACCCGGCGGGAATCGCCCGGTCAGTGGATACCAGCAACAAATGGCGGTCCTCCCGTTGGGCGACCTCAGCGATTTCCCGGAGTAACGCCCGGGCGATTCCCTGACGGCGCATTGCCGGTACGACATAGATATCGAAGTCGGCCATGTGGGGGTTTTCCAGGTACCGCCCGATGTGGATGTAGCCCCGGCCCACCACGCTGGAGCCCTGGCCGGCCCAGGCCACACGCTGGTGCAAGTCCAGGTATTCGGGGACGAAGCGCCAGGGTCCCAGCGTCTCTTCAATGTTTCTGGGCGGGTCCTCGGGCCATTGTTCCTGACGCATCCGATTGTCAAAAACATTGAGGGCGGTTTTTTCCGGCTGGCTCAGCCGGTGGGGGTCCAGGTCTTTTACGATGATCTGGTCTTTAATCAAGAGCTGCCCTTCCTATACGTAAAAAGATCCGTGTGCGTAAGAAGATCCGTGCCTCAAGCCGGAGAAGGCCTGGCGGATAAATGTTCATTTTCTCTGGTTCGAAAGGATGGCCCTCCGGCAAGCCGGTCCTGAGCTAGCCGAAGGGCCTCAGGGTGTGCGGCCCAATGCTCCCCCGGAGTGAGGCGGTCGAACCACGATTTTTCGTGGGGAAAGCCAACCGTTATGCCGAGGCTCCAGGGAGCGCCGCGATGCCAGAAGCACTAACCAAGGGGTCTAAAGAAAGGCCATGCCGACTCTGGGGATTTCGTGCTGATGGTTGAATCTATACAGCCGGGCGGCTGCTTTGATAGAGCGAGAATATAACGGAGCACCACCTCTTCGGCCTCGGTAAGATACCTGCCGCACTGTAAGCAGGCCAGGTACTCGCCATACCGGTCGGTGCTCTGGTAAACATCGCCATCACAACGGGGGCAGCACTTCAGCCAGAACATCTCCCTTTCGACCTTCCGTTTATTGTCAGTCTCCCGTATTCAGTTTCACGCAAGCCGCAGGAGTCCCTCATCGTAGCTTTACCCCGGACCGGCGACTACTTGCAGGTTCCGGACCGCTGAGCCGGGTCCAGATTTATGGGCCGGTAGGATAGCCGCGGAGCGCGCCGGTCTGCCAGATACACGATCCCCTCCGGATCAATGTGACCTTCAAACCGCAGGGCGGTCCTCAAGGCGGGAGTCTTGAGGTCGTCGTAGGTAAGACGGCCAGCTCGTAAAGAGGCTAGCTGGACTACGTCGTAGATTCGGATGAGCCGTACCCGTCCGAGAGGGACCGGCCCTCCGGGCAAACCCTTTAACTGACCAACTTTCCCAATCATCCGCAAATCGGCTATCCCTTGAGGTTCAAGATGGAACTGCGACACGATGGCTTGCTTTACTACGGCAGAAAGCTTTTTTGCGCCTGACCGGTTCCACAAAGTTCGTTCCATGCTTTCTCTCATACGGCGGGGACTTCACCGGAATTGCTACTGCTGGTCGGGTTTAGTCGCCCTGATCGTTCTGGCCCTTCCGGTTATGGGCCTTGCCGCGTTTCCTGGGCTTTTCGGGATCTTCCGCATTCGTTCCCTGGAAAACCCGGCTCCTGAACTGTTTGCGTCCCAGGTCATTTTCCGCCACCCACCAGTCTTGTTCGTCGGCCTCCCCTGGTCGACCATCCATATTCTGGGGCATCGACCCCAAATCCTCCGGGTCGTTTGGTTGATTCATTGGTTGATTCATTGATTGATCCATTGGAAAAATACCCAATTTGAGACATTTCTCTGATAGCCAAAGTGTGGCATCATTAACATGAAAAATATATCATGTGATAAACCAAGTGTCAATCGCCCCCGGCCCGAGTCTCCTGGAACTCACACTTTGAATGAGACCCCATGTTACCGGAATAATCCGAACCGGAATAATCCGAACTACAGAAGCTCTGGGTTTTCACGGCGACCCCTTCCAGCCTCCTGCATCTGGCAAGATATCTCCCAATAACCCGGTCCGGTGCGTCATTGCCCGGATTTGCCAGGTTGGACCAACAAATAATCCAACTGCTCCAGAAGCGATTAGTCTTGCTGGCTCTGGCGGCTACGTTCCCGGGGCTTACCGCCGAACCAGCCATGCTAGAATATAAGACCAACTCGCCCTGGCCACGGCGGTCCCACATGAGTAACACGCTCTAGCGTAAAGCAAACAAGTAGGTAGCTCCCTCCCGGAAATGACGTGAACCAACAAGTCTGTAACTTACCGGAGGAATCATGTCGACAGTAGCTTCCACAATAGCTTCCTGGGAAGCATTTGCCAGGTCCTGGGGCACCCTGCTGGGATCCGTTGTCTTTGCCCTGATGGTTATTTACATTCTATTTGCCCTGATCGCTCAGGTTGGGAAGAGGTCAAACTCGGTCGTTCTATCCTCGGTAGCCAGGCGTCTGCACGGACCGGCGCGCCTGCTCGTTGCCTGTGTGTTCTCCGAAGTCGCCCTGTCCCTTTCTAATTTCCCCGTCGTTCTTGCAAACCCCCTCAGGCTCCTGCTGCATCTGGGCCTGGTCGTGGGAATCGCCTGGCTGTCCCTGCGGGCCATGTTAGTCTTGCGCGACTACCTGGTGGCTATATACAGAGTGGATGTGGCCGACAACCTCAGGTCACGGCAGATCCTCACCCAATTCAGGGTTATTCGAACGGTAATTTCCTTCCTGGTCCTGGTTCTGGCCGCCGGCGTGATGTTGATGTCCTTTGATGCGGTACGCCAATTCGGCGTAACGATGCTGGCCTCGGCTGGTGTCATTGGGATTGTGCTGGGCCTGGCGGCCCAATCCACCATGTCCAACATCCTTGCTGGCCTGCAAATCGCATTCACCGAACCCCTCAGAATCGATGATGTGGTGATTGTCGAGAATGAGTGGGGAAAGATCGAGGAAATAACCCTGACCTATATTGTGGTCAGGACCTGGGACCTGCGGCGTCTGGTTATACCCATCACCTATTTTACGCAAACGCCCTTTCAGAACTGGACGCGCCATACCGCAGACCTCCTGGGCACCGCATTCTTCTACGTAGATTATACGATCCCGGTAGCCGCGGTCAGGTCCGCTCTGCACCAGATACTCAACGAGACTCCGCTGTGGGACCAGAAGGTCTGGGGCCTTCAGGTCACCAACGCGACCGAAAAGACGGTCGAGCTGCGAGCCCTGATGAGCGCACCGGACGCATCAACGGCGTGGGACTTGCGATGTCACGTAAGAGAAGAAATAATCCGGTTCCTTCAGGCAAACTATCCCGACGGGTTCCCCAAGCTGCGGGCCGAATTCAATGACTCCTCCGGGTCCGGAACCGCGGCCGCGTAGGCCTGCTCTGGCCGTTAATTCCAGGCATTGCGCCGCAACGCGGACATCCACCGGCATTCCGTCACCCCCGGGCCGCATGAGGATTGCGGATAGAATGCCGGGAGTTTGCCCTTCCGGTTACCTGGTTCGATCCGGGCGGTTGCTGGCCCCATCGACCCGGGGCTGGCGTCGCCCAGATGCAGAGGTTGCCAGGGCCCCGGGGGCCGCTGGCCCATTGGATCCGGTGTTTTTATCGGGTAGGGGTGGTGGTGGTGGTTGCCGTTGGATATATTCGCGCTTGATATACGGCGTCAGGACAGGCAGAGCAACCGCGAAGAGGGCGCCAACCAGCACAAAATATACGCCGAACCAGAAGGAGGTCATCGATGTGCCATACCCGGCAGCAATCAAGAATACGCCAAGCAACAAGATCGAAACCCCCAATATGATGATCCACTTGATTGGTTGCATCGTACCTCCGTCCAACAACCCCTTATTCCAAGGCAGCCCGCTATTGAGATACGAGGGAGTCCGAGAGAAGGCTCCAGTGGGCAGGCCGCCAGGCTGTCCCCAGGCATCCCCCAATTGAGCCCTGGGGCTAGCCAACTGGAATCGAAGGACTGCCTGATTTCCCCTCCAAGAGACTATTTGACGCCGGCGGCTCCCGCGGGGAACCCGCTAGCTTCAAAAACCGGCGGTTGGATGATCATAGCTTCAGCGTTCTCGGGAATGCCGCCACTTGCAGCCCCGAAGACCAGGGATCCCGGTGAGTGACCGGGGAACCGGCCCGTTTGAGATAACCACCTCGCTCGGAACTATTGGTGACGCGGAGCTTAAGAGCCAACCGGAGTTCCCAAGTGCCGGATCGTATCTATGCTATTCCTTTCTCCTCACCAAATACTCACTAAATGCTCACCGAGTTCCTGGGCTTGATTGCCACGGCCAGGTCAGGGGTCGCCAGCCATCAATTGCCCAGACCGGGCCGTTCAATTCCCCTGGGTCCTCCCCTGAGGCGCCCGGTCTGAATTGCGTGGGGGCCAATGCTGCCCGAAATCTGACTGAAATCCGGTGATGTGGGAGATTGATTAATAATCCTTCGATTGATCGCATACTTCCCTCCAGGGATAGGGGCCTGAAGGCCAGCGCCATGGATCACGAGAGGAATCCAGGACCGGCCCGGGGAGCGGTCAAACCAGCGAACAATCTGGAAACAATATTATCCTGGCGCAATCTTATCTTTCGGTCCGACCTTCCGGGAGGCCCTCGGTCAGTTTGCCGTCGGCCATGGTGACGACCCGGTGGCAAATTCCGGCCAGGGTCGGGTCGTGGGTGGCCACCACTACCGTAACGCCCAGGTGCTGCACGATGTCCTTGAGGATGGTTGAAATTGATATGCCGGTGACGGTGTCCAGCTCCCCAGTGGGCTCATCGGCAAACAGCACCTCCGGCCCGGTCACCAGGGCCCGGGCGATGGCCACCCGCTGCTGCTCTCCTCCGGAAAGCTCATAGGGTCGATGCTTCGCCCGGGGCCCGAGACCGACCAGGTGCAGGGTTTCAATCGCCCGGCGCCGGCGTTCCCTCCAGGATACACCGCTAATGTGCAGCGGGAGTTCAACGTTTTCGTAGGCCGACAGCAGTGGAATCAGGCCAAAGGACTGAAAGATGAAGCCAATTTTATGACGCCGCAACTCAACCAGTTCCTTCTCGGCAAAGGCAGCCAGGTCCCTGCCATTAAAGACCACTTTGCCGTTGGTCGGCTGGTCCAGCCCGGCCATCAGGTTCAGCAGGGTGGTCTTACCCGACCCGGAACGTCCCACCAGGGCCAGGAACTCGCCGGACCGCACATCCACGGTCACCCGGTTGACCGCGGTAACGGCGGTGTCTCCAGAACCAAAGACCCGGCTGACCTCTTCGGTAGCGATTACGGTATGTCCCGACACGGTATCCCCCTGGTGCTGCTCAACTGACATCACCCTTCCGGGCGGCGTTGCGGTCTCCGCCGGGCGGGCTTGAGGGTAATCTGGCCGCCGGCAACGCTGGCGATGGCCAGACCATCCAGCCGGAGTTCTGCCAGGTATTCTTGAGGCAGTTGAAGACGGCCAGCCTGGTCTACCACCAGATACTCCTCTTCCACGCTGGCTCCAGACCGCTGGAAGGTGGACTGCAGGAAGCTCTCGGAACTGATCCGGCCATCCCGAATGTGAACCACCCGGTCCACGTATTGCGCCACGCCGGGGTAGTGGGTGACGATCACGATGGTAACCCGGTAAGCCCGATTGATTTCTCCCAACAGGCCGAATACATCCGCCGCCATCTGGGTGTCCAATTCTCCCGTTGGCTCATCCGCCAGCAGCAATGGCGGACGATTCGCCAGCGCCACTCCAATGGCTACGCGCTGCTGCTCTCCCCCAGAAAGCTGGCTGGGCATCCGCCGGGCTTTGTCCTCCAACTGCAGGGCGGCCAATAACTCCCTGACCCGGTCTCGCCGTTCCTTCCTTCCCATTCCGGCAATGGCCATCGGCAGTTCCACGTTGTCGGTCACGCTCAGGTAGGGAACCAGATTCCGAGCGGTGGCCTGCCACACGAATCCCACCTCCAACCGCCGGTATGACACCAACTCCCCTTCGGCAATATCCAGCAAATCGCGGTGCCCCACCCGCACCTGTCCCGCCGAGGGGCTTTCCAGTCCGGCCAGAATATTCAGTAGCGTGCTTTTGCCGCTGCCACTGGCGCCAACAATGGCCATCAACTCTCCGGTTTCGATATCCAGGTCAACGCCGCGCAGCGCCACCACTTCCAGATCGGCCGGTTTGAATATCTTGAACAGGTCCCGGCATTGGACATAGGGCTGCGCCGCTCCCGCGGAAGGACCATCCCCCGCCTGGTCTGATGCAATTGATGCTGACCCATACTCTGGCATGTTTACCGCCATTCGTTATTACCGATAGTCCACTAATCTAGTCCACTAATCTAGTCCAGTAATCGTCCGGCTACCTGGTGGCTTCTCCGGCCCGCAGAACCTGCTGCACTTCCATTCTTGCCGTGAACCAGGCCAGCCACAACACGGTGCTGAAGGTGACCCCCGCCAGCACCAGATAAGCGACCAGCAAGGCCTGCCAGCTGGTCTGGAGGACCATTGGCGGTGTCACCCGGGAACCGCCTTCCGCCACCTCCAGGACCGGCAGAATGGTGGCCCCGATCTGCTGCCCTGACCAGGTGCCCAACCCAACTCCGCAGGCAACGATCACAAATAGGCTGAACCAAACGGCCCCGTTGATCTGGTTCCGGGATGAACCCAGGGTCCGCAGCAGCGCGAACTCGGTCTGGCGCTCCCTGGTGTCCAGGTAGGAAAACAGCATGATACCCGATGCGCTGGCCAACACCAGAGCCAGGAACATCAACACCAGCAGGCCCCCCCAGCTGGCGTTGGTCAGGGGTTGGTCAAGCCGCCGTTGGATCAGATCCGAGGATAGCCGGTAGTCGTGCACTCTCAGTCCCCGATCAGCCAGAGCGCTGATAACGCCGGCGCCATTCTCCTGATCACCCTTCAGGTTGACCCAGAACTCGTCGGGGCCGCCGATTACGCTGGCGTTGTGCCGGTTGCCATAGTGGGCCAGCGTCCGCAAGTCGGCCACCACAAAAGGCTCCTCCTGGGGGTCCAGGGTAGGGAAGTAATCGGCTACCGCCACGATTTTCACCGGCACGGCGAAGGTGGTTACTCCCAATGATAGGGCGTCTCCCAGTTTCGCCCCGGTAATTTGCAGCAGGGCCGAACTCACGATTACCGGCATTGGCTCTTCCGCATTGCCGTGGCGGATCCCGCGAAGACCCGTGCCGCCGGGCGACCAGCCAAAACTTGCCGAAGCGACATTACCACCTCGGGTGACCGATTGGCTCCGGTCCAGGCTGTTCAAAGATGGAGTGACGTAGTCTTGAATAACCCGCCACTGCCCCAGGGCTTGGAAGTCGGACAATTCCTGCTCCCCCCGGGGGGTGATGGCAGATACGCTATCGAAGAAAATAGCGCCGGGGTCGCGGATGGTCGATTGGGAGGACACCTGGACCGACAATAATGTGAAGGGAGGAGCCAGGTCGGTTGGCCCGGGCTGGCCCAGGCCCGGCCGCCCCCCCGGGGGTTGCTGTAACTTGATCTGGGCTTCCAATCTCTGCCATCCTCTTACCGACAGATCTCCCAGGGGCACATCGAAATATTGACCCCGGGAATCCATCAACCTGGCCCGCAATGACAGATGGGTTTCAGGACGGTCGCCCCGCACCCACACTGCCAGGACGGTCGAGTCCAGTGGCAACCTGATACCGTCTTCCCTGAATAAAGTGTCCTCCGGGGTTATGGCAGCCATCAACTCGGGCAACGGCCTCTGGCTGGCGAAGTCGGAGCGGTACCAACCCACCTGACCAAAGGTGCTGGCATCTACCGCCAGCGCAGTCATGCGGGTGGAGCCAAATCCTTCCGTCAGCGGTCGGGCGCTGAAACGATGGCCCTCAGCGGCGCTTTCCACCAGGCCTGCTTCGATCAGCACCGGGGAGAGACCCAGGGTTGCCCGTTGGCTGGTGCTGCCACTGTGCTGGACCCACAAGTCGGCCCCGGCCTGGTACATGGCGCGTTCCCGTTGACTGCGCTCCAGCGTCGACCCGAAGGCGCTACCGATTACTCCCAGGGAGGTCGCTAACATTAGCAGCACCACCAGGCTGCCGGGAACAATGGGGTCACGGGAGATTTTGCGAAGTCCTTGCACCAACCAGGCCGGCCCCACCGGTTCGACAACTCTGGCGACCGCCGAGACCAGTATGGGGAAAATGCGCAAGACCAGGAGGCCCAGGGCCAGTAGCGCCAGGACGGGTCCCAGCAGCAGGGAGAAGTCGATAGCAAAATCAGCAGATCCGACGGACTTTACCAGAAACGAACCCCGGCTTTGAGTCTGCCACCACAAAAGTCCCATGATCAGCAAGACTAGCAGGTCCAGGTAATAACGGTGGATGAAGGGAGCGGATGCCGGTCTGGCACCGCTCTGCCGGAACTCGACTATGCCCTTTCGGGCGGCGACTAGCGTGGCCACGCTCAGAACGCCGACCGCCAGCAACGCTCCGCCGGCCCCCAGTAAATAGGCCCACCAGGAGATGTCCAGGCCCAGATCGGGTTGCACTTCAAAGAACACTCCAGCCAGGGCCTGGGCGACCAGCGGCGATACCAGAGTGCCCAGAGCCAGCGCCGGAATTGCCAGCAGCAGTCCCTCCACCAGCACCAGGACACCAATCTGGAAGGTGGTGGAGCCTCGGCTCTTGAGCATGGCGATTTCCGTGTTCCGGAACTTGACGGTCAGCGCGGCGACCAGGGCCAGGTAGTAAGCCAGTATTCCGGTGACCAGGAATACCATCAGGAACAGGGGAATGCGGGCCAGGAGCAGTTGTTCCGAGTATTCGTTCAGTACCCGGTCCAGCTTGATGGATATGCTGCTGTTGCGCAAATTGCCGATTACGTCGGATTTCGCCAGGCGAATGGCGTCCAAAAGAGGTCCGACATCGGCGGCCCCAACGCTGTTTCGGTCCAGGTTGAATACCCAGGTAGTGTTGGTGTGGATTCCTGGATAAGTCCGTCCCAATTTATTCAGCACAGAATTTTCGGCGGCAAATAGCGGCACGATGGTCCAGCGGTCATCCTGGTAGCTGAAGTCCTGGTCCTGACCCTGCCAGAACTCCGACTGCGGGTCGGTCCTTTGAAAGACGCCGACGACCTCGACTGCCATGCCAATTGGCGCATCGCTGCCAGTAGCGGGAAAGACGGTCATTTCATCGCCCGGGCCAAGCTGCAGCAACTCGGAACCGGTCTGGTCCAGCGCCACCTCCAGCGGTGCCGTTTCAGATGGATTCTCCCCGGGCCAGCGCCCACCCAGCAGCCGGGTGTGCTGCGGATCACCAACGGCGGTCATGTGCTGGATCTTGCCCCGGGGACGCTGGATATTGTCCAGTTCAAGCTGGGGATGCCCGGAGAAAAAGAAGGTGGCGGTCTCAAACAGGCGGTTTCGGTCCTGAACAAATCCGTCAAAACGGGGGCCGACCCGCTGGTCCACGAATTCTTTGCTGCTCTGGTACAACGATTCCCGACCCCGGACGCTGGGGTCGTCCAGGTCATTGAACACCCTCACCCAGATGTTCACCTGCTCTGGACTGGACTCTTGCAGGGTCTTGCGGAGGGCAGCATTCGCCAGCAGGTCAGAGAAGACTACGCTGCTGGAAAGCAAGGCGACGGCCAGCAATATTCCCAGAAACAGCACCAGTTCCAGAGGCCAACTAGCGAGCAGGCGCTGGCGGGCGATTACATATGCCAGATGCAACAGCGACAAATGCTTTTCTACCGTCCAGGTCGAATTTACATCCGGTTCTACCCGACGGTTCGCAGTATATCAGAAGCTCGCAGCCGTCGGGCAGACAACGCCCCCAGGCCCACCGCCAGAGCGGCGGCTAACGTCAAGCAAGCGAAGGTGAGGAGGATAATCCCAGGCTGGGCCGTAAAAATCACCGGAGGGACAATGTCCCGGCCGCTGGCGGTGGAATCCAGTAAGCCCAGCACCCATCGGGAAAGCAGGTATCCAACCAGTCCTCCAGTGACCATCCCGAAACCGGCCACAATTGCACTTGCCAGGGCGAAGGAGAGCAGAACCTGCATCCTGGAAAATCCCAACGCCCGGGCGACAGTCAGGTCTACTCTACCCCTGGCCACCGATACCACCGCATGGGTCCCCAGGGTCACCACGACGGCCAAAGCCAGGGCGGCAATGCTCAGGATGGTCAAGCCGTTCCAGCCCCCACCAGCCAGCGGATCGCGCCCGGCCGTGACCACGGCCAGGTCCCGGTCTTGAATCCGGGCGAAGGGTGGCAGAAGGTCCTTCAAAGCAGCAATCACTTCGTTGCGCTCAGCGGAATCTTCAACGTTGACCCAGTATTCTCCCGGTGGCTCGGCGTTGCCCCCAACGCGCCGCAGGTAATCATTGTATCCGGCCAGCGACACCACAAGGAACCGTTGGGGGGAAGATGTTATCGTCGGGAAATAGTCGGTCTCGCCCTTGATTACCACCGGCACCAGCTGCCGGTCAACGCCAATCCGCACCGCCTGTCCTACCTGAAAACCCGGTCCGCCAATCGCCGGTAAAGGGAAAGTGCCGGGCGGGACTAATATACCCCGGGGCTCCGCGCCCAGAGCATCAGTCCAGGCGAACCCGAGGCCGGCCCGCCCGCTCCGGGCCGCTTGGCCCGTAATCTCGATGCGATCCGGATGGTCCCCCGCCTGGGGGAGGGCTACCCATCGAGCCGATTCCTCAAATTGTTCAATGACTTCATTCCCAGCCGTTCCTGATGCTCCCGAATCTCCGGATGCGCCGGTACCGGATGCGCCGGTAATGGAAGTCAGGTCATCGAAATACATACTGCCTGGATGCATCCGGAAGGTCGAGGGCGAGCTGACAAAGATGGAGACCAGACTGATGGGACGTTCCATGTCCGCCCCTTCCGGCAGGCCTGCCTCCAGGAAGGTCCACCCGGCCGGCGATTCCGGGCCAACGCCAATCTGACCCAACCCCAGGTTATAGTAACGACCCTTGGAATCCAACAATCGCACCCAGAGAGCGGGCGGCTGCGACAGCAGGCTGCTTTCCAGACCATCGGCATCGACCCACAGCCCGATGCCTTCGGCGGTCTCGGGGACGGGTATTCCCGAAGCCAGATGGCCGCTCAGCGTGGGTAGCCGGGAACCGCCGCCGCGCAAGGGCACCAGCAGTTCCGACAGGTCAACTGCCGTAGTTGAAAAATCCTGCCTGAACCAGCTAGCCTCGGGTAGCGTGACCGACTCGATCGCCAGGAGAGCCGTCGAACCGCCAACCAGGACGTCCAATGGCCGAACTGTGTCGCGGTGGATCGGACTGATGGAACCCACGCCGGGAATCTCGGCGATCTCACGCATTCGCGCCGCTCTCTGCGACTCGGCAACCGAAAAACCAGTCAATACCAGGTCGCCGCCGACTCGATAGAGAGCTTGCTCCCGCTGGCTGCGGGACAGGGTCGATTGAAACGCCGATCCGAAGACCCCCAGGGCGGCGGCCAGCATTACAATAACCGCCAGAGAACCGTGGGAAAGGGGGTCACGGCACATCCGGGTGAGGGTGAAGGTGGCCCAGGACGAAGCGAAAAGATTGGATAGCCAGGCCAGGATCCTCACCACCGGCGGCAGGATTCGGAGCATCAGGAAAGCCACTACCAGCAAGATCAGGGCTGGACCCAACAGCAGGGTAACATCCAGTTCTAAACTCGCGCCAGCAACCGCCTGCCCAATGAAGCCCCCCTTTCCCTGAATTTGCCAGAACAGCAGCCCCAGGACGGCCACGAGGAGGACATCGACGTAGTACCGGTGAAGCAAGGGCACTGTGGCGGGCCGGGCCCGGGACCCCAAAAACTCGAGAATGCCCAGCCGGGCCAGTCCGACGCCGGAAATGAGCAGAACCGCCATGCTCAGCAACCCGCCCGCCGCTGCCAAAACGAACATGTCCGGCGACAGTCCGACCGAAGACGTATCTCCCCCTCCCAGCGGGCTGATGGTTTTCAGAACGAACTGCCGGGCCAGTACCAGGGCCAGGAATGGCCCCAGGCCGGTGGCAATCAGCACCGCGATGGCTTCACCCGAAATCAGCAGCCCAATCACCTGAAGCAGGTCCGCCCCCCGGCTCCGCAGCAGGCTGGCCTCATCGCCTCTGGTCTGGGCCAGCAATCCCACCACCACCGCCAGGAAGTACAACGTTACCATCACCACCAGCGAAAGAAAGAGGAACACCGGCACCCGGGCCAGGGCCAGGTTGCGCTGGTAGGTGGCCAGCAGCCCGGTGCCCCGGCTGTTCTCCAGCAGAGTCAATACCGTCGAGCGAGGGAACCGCTGGTTTATCTCGGTTTCCAGACCGTTCAAAGCATCTCTGGCCGGCTGCACCAGGTCTACCGTCAACACGCCGGTGTCGGTATAGATGAACCATTCGTAGTCCCCTACCAGTGAGGGATAGCGACGGCCCAGACCATCAAAATAGGTGCTCTCGGTGACATAGAAAGGCACCACCGGACTGTCGCCGTAATCCTGAAGCGCGAAAAAGTAGTACGACCCCCCCAACCAATACTCCTCGTCCGGGGTAATTGGTTCAATCAGCCCGACGACCTTGATGTTGATCCGTTCCGACGGGTCGTCCCGAAAGGGCGCCAGGAATACCTCGGAGTCCGCTTCAATGCCCATCAACCTCGCCGCTTCCCGGCCCACCACGGCTTCCAGGTCCACTCCCTTTTCATGCAGGACCGGCGCGCCTTCGGGCCAGCGGCCTGCCGACAACCGGGTATGCTCCTCAAAATCGGTCAGGAAGAAGGGCCTCCCGATCGGACCTCCTAAAAAGGGGACCGGGGCATCCGTATCCACCACCAGCGGCAGAACCGGCTGGGCCCTACCGTGGCGCTGGGTGTCCCGGACCAGGAAGGAGAGATGGTCATCGATAATCTGCTCCGCCGCCATACGCAAGCTCTCATAGTCGGCCGGCCCCAGGGGCCGGTTCTGGATCGTCAGTCGGACGTCCAGTATGGTTGGGGCAGTGGTGGCGATAACGTGCTGCAGGCCGCCCTCGGCGAGGGCGCGGGAGTAGATGGCCCCGATGGCCATCAGGGTGACGGCAGCCAGCACCCCGACGAAGACAATGGACAGCATCGCCCAGGACGAACGAAGGTGGCGGGGCAACAGCCAAACCAGCAGGGTGGTTCTGAACATCAGACGCTCATTGACCGACTAATTCCAGGACCGGCTAATTCCAGGACCGGCTAATTCCAGAGGAAACTTCGCCTCCGAAAGTTTCCGGAGGCGAAGTTTCCGGAGACCAATAATGAGGCCGCACCCGTAGGGATACCGATTGAAGATACTTATCTTGAAAATACTTATCTTGAGGATACTTATCTTGAGGATACTTATCGATAAATTGGGCGTTCGAGTATCCCTGGGCATTTGCGGCCTCCGGACTGTTGCACGCAGGTTTTAGATGCAGCAAAACCTATGCTGGGAATGGCTCAGGAGCAACCCTGGGGAAGTAAATCTGCCTGAGGGGAAAGTGGGCCACGCTGAGACTGACCGCGAGGACAAAACCCACTCCAGTGATGGCCATCACCACCGGAGCGTTGAACCAATCGGATAGGGCGCCGTTCATCAGGTTGGCCACTGCCATGGACCCGCCGACATGCATGCTGTAAATTCCGGAGACACGCCCGCGGACTCCGTCGGGCACCACGGTCTGAATGATGGTGTGGGTCAAGGTCATAAAGCCGGCGGTGCTGGCTCCCATCAACACCGCCGCTGCCATTGACAGCCCCGCCAGGGTGGAGACGCCCAGGGCCAGGTAGGTTATCCCGCTGCCGACTCCCAGGACGAGGAACAGGCGACCTCTAATACCGTTGCTTCTGACACCGGCCAGAGTCACCGAGGACACCAGCGCCCCCGCACCAACCGCCGCCATCAATAGGCTGACGCCGCTGGAGCCAGCGGATAAGGCTTCCTCGGACAGCACTGGCAACAACGACTCATAGGACATGGTCAGCGAGCAATGGAACAGGGCCAGCAACACCATCGCCAGGACGACGGGGGTTGAGTACACGTAGTTGAAGCCGGCCAGGAGGTTTTGGGACAGGCTTTTGCTCCGGTCGATATTCCCCCGGGAACGCGTATTGATGCGCAGAGTCTGGATCAGCCCCAACAGGTAGAACCCGCTGCAGAGCCACAAGGCGGCCTCAATATTCAACAGGAACAGTAAAGGAGCAATGGCTGCCGGACCCAACAATCGCGAACCTTGCTGGGTTGCCTCGTTCAGGGCCAGCGCGTTGAGCAGGTTTTCTCTGGGCACCAGGTTCGGCACCAATGACTGGGTGGTGGTCTGCTGGGAGGTCCGCAGGGTGCCGTTAATCAATGCCAGGACCACCAATGCCCAGGGCCCGGCCATCCCCATCGTAAACAGCACCGCCAGGGCGACATTGTGGGCCAGGTTCAGGCCGTAAGTCCACGAGAGCACGGTTTGGCCGGTCAAACCGGTCGGCGATGAAACCAATTGCCGGCGTGGCAAATACCCGGGGAGCCATGGCCATGAAGGTAACCAGTCCCACCCAGAGGGACGACCCGGTCAGGTCATAGGCCAGCCAGCCTCGGGCCACAATCAGCGCCCAGGCCGAAGCTCCGGCCAGGAGGTTGGCAGTCCATAGCGTACGGAAGTCCCGATATTGGAGGGCTAACAGGAATCGACTTGAGATAGTTTGAAACATCGACCATTTAGCCAGAAACCAGGCTACCTGTAATTATACCCATACCAGTCAACGTAAGGGAGGTGTTCCATTTCCACGATTTCCACATTTCCACGGCTCCGGGAGCCCCATCTTCTTAATCCAGACAATTCGCTGGGAAATCCCGGGAGGTCGGCGCAGTTGCGGCCATATTCGTCATAGCGTTCGTCATAGCGGTGAAAGACGATGTGACGGGGGACCTTCATTGGGGTAAGATGTGGTTGCCCTGAGGGGAGTTGCCGCGCAGCGGGCCGGGAAGGCACTGCCGGTCCAGGCGGCCCCCTCAAGGGGTTCGGGAATCACGGCAAACATCCTCAGTACGCAAAAGTCAGGACGTAATCCAGGACATAATCAATGAAACTCCCTGAATCTAGTCGGACTCAATTTTCCCCGGACCTGCAGATATGCCGAATACTCTCCGGCATGTGGCAGGTTTCCGGAGCCCATGGCCGGATTGACCATCGCGATGCCGTCCGAAGCATGTTTGACTATGGGGATTCGGGGTTTACTACCTGGGACCTGGCCGACCACTACGGACCAGCCGAAGACTTCATCGGGGAGTTCCGGAGGCAACTGTCGGCCCGAAGTGGCGCCGAAGCCCTGGCCGGCGTCCAGGCCTTCACCAAGTGGGTGCCCCGGCCAGGGCCGATGACTCGCCCGATTGTCCAGAACAACATTGACCTGTCGTTGAGGCGAATGAACGTTGATGCTCTGGACCTGTTGCAGTTCCACTGGTGGGACTACCAGGATATCCGGTACCTGGACGCGCTGGACCGATTGGCCGAATTCCAGGAAGAAGGTAAGATTCGGCATCTGGCGCTGACCAACTTCAATACCGAGCATGCGAAAACCATCCTGGAACATGGAATCGAGATAGTCTCCAATCAGGTCCAATACTCTCTGGTCGATCTCCGTCCCCAGGTCCAGATGGAACAATACTGCCAGGCCAACAACCTGAAACTCCTGGCCTACGGTACCCTCTGCGGAGGACTGATTTCGGAGAAGTATCTGGACCAGCCTGAACCAGGTCGGGCGGCGCTGAATACCGCTAGCCTGGGCAAGTACAAGCAAATGATCGATGGGTGGGGCGGCTGGGAATTGTTCCAGGAGCTACTGACAGCCCTCAAGGGGATCGCCGTCAAATACGCTGCCAGTATCCCTAACGTGGCACTGCGGTATATATTGGACCGCCCCGCAGTGGCCGGGGTCATTGTAGGGGCTCGCCTGGGCATTTCAGACCATCGCCAGGAAAATGCCAGAGTGTTCGGTTTTTCCCTGGACCGCGAAGACCTGGACCAGATACACTCCATTACTGGTCAAGGTCGGGACCTGTACCGGATGATCGGGGACTGTGGCGATGAGTACCGCAGGTAGCGCCGATACCTGGGTATCACCAGACAGCCTGCCAGCGCCAGGTTACTCCTCGAACCACCAGAGATTGGCAAACAGATGCTTGTCAAACCTGGGTTGCTCAAAACCCCGGAGTTTGGGATTGACGCCGTAGATGGCACTCAAATCAAAGAGGGGCAGGCCAAGGACTTCTTCCCGCACGGTGGCGGCGACGCCTTCCAGGGCCTGACGGCGAGCATCGCCAGACAGCCCCTGGATTCGATTCCACTCGGCTTCCCGTTCCGGAAAACACACGGTGCCACCCGCTGACAGGCAACTTAAACGCTGGCCCATGAATTTACCATAGTCCAGGTCTTCGTATGCAGTTCCTACGATATCAAGTATTTGCCCCGGGTCGCAGGTCGGGGGCCTCTTGTTCTCGGTAGCTCCCTGCCAGCCAACCCTCTGCGCACCAGGTATCCCGACGCCACAGTCCCGCATGGCGGCTCGAATGCTCCCTTCCAGAAACCGGGCTTTAGCGTTGATCCCAGCTTCCCGCATGTAGCTGACAATGGCCTCAACCATTTCCTGATGCATCGGAATGCGGCCAGAGCGGCTGTTTATGTTAATCTCGGCTTCGCAGTCGGGCGCGGAGCCAGGCCGGCCGCAAAGGTAGCCAATCCCTTCCAGCAGTTGACGGGACAGGGTTGGGTCATACTCGTAGGGCTTTATATTCTCATCATTGATGCCATTTACGCCCGGCGCTCCGAAGTTGCCCCGGCAGGTGGTGGTGCCCTGGTACAGGGATTCAACGATAGCCTGGCAGTCAATGGAGTGCACCAGCGCCTGGCGCATCTCCTTTTGCGATAGCCAGGGGTCCCAGATCGTGTCAATGCGATACCAGGCCATTTCCGCCGTTCCTCCAACGACATATCGGTCCGGCCCCAGACGATTGGCGTCGTCCTGACTGAGCAGGAAGGACCAGTCGGCCTCGCCGACTTCGATCATGGCGGCCCTTACCGAGGTCTCCTCCCGCCAGGTCCACTCGATCTCGCTCAATATGGGAGGGGCGAATTCCGGGCTCTCGGGAGCCGGCACAAAATCCTCAAAGGCTTCGGTCACTATTTTCTGTCCCGGGACCCAGTCCACCACCCGGTAGGGGCCGGCGCCGGCTGGATCCCTCAAGTCAATGAAGTCCGCCGCCCGGAGGGCCCGGGGCGAATAGGTCTTGGACAGGTACATTCCCCATTCAAATAGCGGACAGGGGCCGCCGCACCTGATTCTGGCATGCAACGGGTCGATTTCCTCCACGGTATATGGCCCGGTGATGGCAAAGGAAGTGAGGGGGAAATCCGATACTCCAGCGACCTTGGCGTATTCCTGCCAGGCGGCTACATCCCAGGAGGCGCCGTCATGGAAGGTTACGCCGGACCGTAAATCGTACTCCCACTGGTCTGGGCTGGTCTGCCGCCAGGCCTGGATCAGCGATGAAGGCGATACCTGCCTGGTATCCCGGTCCACGTGGGCCATATAGCCGCTGATCGTATCTTGAAGCTGGCCGCCATGGGCGTCAATGTTTCGTATTGACAGGTGCTCCGGCTCTACCGAGATCACTGCCACTGCCCGGTCCTTGGCCGTCTGGGGCCTTTCCGGTTGCGGAGTGGTCCGGGGGGAGGCCGTAGCCGATGGTTGGGCCTGGGTATCGGTGGCGGTGGGTTCTGGCTTGCCGACCGGGGGCACCGCGGTAACGGGTAAGGGAGTGCCGGTGGGAGCCGTCGAGGTTCCGCATGCAACCAGGATGACCATCGCCACCAGAATCAAGGTGCGCCACTGTTTCGTCACGGGCCTAATTCTGGACCACATACCGCCTCAATCGCTACTAACGTCGAATTCTGGCCGGCCAGGCGAGGACCACCTCGGTCCGTGACCTACCGGGCCATCCTACGGAGTCCCTCCAGGGACTACTCCCCATGGCTGAAGCCAGGGGCTTCCAGGGCCAGGCCAAGCCCAGGCTCTGTAGTCCCAGAGCCCACGGATTATAGCACAAACAGGAGTGCGCCTTATATCCCCATGCTTGAAAGCAGGGGTCTTACGGCGCGATTTGATCAGGCAGAGGGCAACTAAATGTTTGGGTTGCTGTATCAGGTGGCCGGGCCGTATCCGGGTAGTCTGACCCAGGCCAGACTGCGGGAGTCATGCACCAATTCCACTTTTTTGCCCTTTGAATCTGCCAACCCGAGGGGGTGCTGTACCAGCTCGATCATGTTCCCGTCTGGGTCTTTGATGTAGGTAGAGTGTCCGCTACTGTAGGCCCGGACCGTAGGTGGTGCATAGGGGACCCCCAGCGCGTCCAGGTTGGCGATCATTTCATCCCAATCCCGGATCTCCGCCGCCCAATGGCCCGACGGGACTGGATTGGGGGAATCGGTGGTATGAATCTCCCCAATTCCGATCCGGAACTGGAGTTGTCTTTTGTTGAGCTCCGGCCCACGGTCCAGAAACTCCGCGCCCAGCACCCTCTCATACCACTCGCGAGTCCGTGCCCGGTCGCTGATCTGGATATTGATGTGCTGTATTATCGTCACCCTGGACATGACCTCACCTCCTGTCGCCCGAACTTCGCGCCTCTTACCATGTTCCCTCTGGTAGGGTGCTGGGTGCCCAGTATAGCATGGCGCACCAGGTGAATGGGCACCCAGGCCCGACCACCACCAGAAATACCGCTTCGGGATTACCTTCGGGCAGTGCAATCAAATTCGGCGCCGGCGATGGACGCGCCATGACCAGCGTGTTAGATTGTCATTGGATTGATTGCCCTGATATATTACGGCAGCAGGAGGAAAACGATGGCGGAAATTTTAGGACTGGGCTGCTCCCACGGACCGATAATCCTGACCCCTCCAGAGTCCTGGGCCAAGACCCGCGAGCGCATGTATTCCCGGATACCCAACTATCAACCCCCCGGTCAGATGCTGGAGGAGTTGGGTCAAGACAACGGGCTCAGCCAGGACCGGCGGGATCACCAGCGGGTCATTGAGTCCTTCAAAGTGCTTCGCGACCGTTTGCACGAATGGGACCCGGACGTGCTGATGATTATCGGCGACGACCAGGCAGAAAACTTCAAGCAGGACAACTTGCCTCCCTTCTGTATCTATACCGGTTCGGAGGTTGAAGGCTACCCCTTCCAGCGGGCGGCGGCGCGGGTTAACCTCTGGGATGCCGCGCCCGACACCAGGTTTTCATTTCAATGCCCCAAAGATTTTTCCCAAGCTATGCGCAATGCCCTCATCAGGGACGGGTTCGACCTGGCCTCATCCAGTTCATTGAACGGTTGGGAATGGGGCCTGGCCCATGCCATCATCAACCCCCTGGTGTTCCTGGACCCGGATGGCAAGTTCCCCCTCTTGCCCCTTTTCGTGAACTGTTATGGAGAAGAAGCCGGCCCGGATTACCCTCCCCGGCCCACTCCCAGCAGGTGCTACCAGTTGGGTCAGGCCATCCGTCGCTTCCTGGATACCAGAAGCGAACGCATCGCGGTGGTTGCCTCGTCGAGCTGGTCTCACAGCTTCCTGGCCCACAAGTTCCAGTGCCGGGAGATTGATATCGAGACCGACCGGAGGTACCTTGAGTGGGTGCGCCAGGGTCAGGGCAGCAAGCTGGCCGAGGTGAGCCCGCAGGAATTGCAGGAATCCGGCGACCATGAGATTCTCAACTGGATTATCGCCCTGGGGATCCTGGGTGACCGGCCCGCCGAAATCGTCGACGTGCTGGAGACCCAGACTCAGATCGCCTACCGGGTGGCTGCCGTATGGGAATAATTAGCCTCCGCTTTTAACCCTCAGGTGTGGGGTATTGGCAACTAGCGGTATTCCAGGTTCAAGTGCAGCGACACGGGTTCCGCAGATCGGATCGCCCCAGATATTGATGCTCTCCGAATTGATGCTTTCCGTATTGATGCTTTCCGGCATCGGGCCTCGGGAGCACCTCCAGAGCCTGGGAATACCCGTTGTGGCCGACCTGCCCGGGGTGGGGCAAAATCTAAGGGGCCACCCGGCAGTGTGGGTGACCTGGAAGAATATAGAGGGATTTCCCCTTTGACCGGGACCGGCTACGAGACAGGAGTCCTGGCCAGGTTTCTGGCCGGCTAGTTATCGGCAGCTTGGGTCTGCCGGACTCGGCGGCGCAACTCGTCGTAGTGCTCGCTGGCCTGGTGCATCACCCGGTCCAGGTCTTCCGGCAGCAGATAGTCCTGGTTGACCAGCTGCTGAGCGGCCTGGCGGATCTGGTCCAGATAGGAGTCCCGGGAGGCGTACCGCTCCTCAATGGACCGCCGGGGGTCTCCGGTGGCTTCCCGGTCTTCCCGGGTGGCGGGGAAGGGAATGGTCGAACCCAGGAGGGTACCGCCGGTGGCCCCGCCGGAGGCCAGGGTCTGTCCCGAACCGCCAATGGCGGGATGGCGCAGGCTCCAACC
>DASTLM010000483.1:0-5658 GCA_035714945.1 Dehalococcoidia bacterium
TTCGCCGGAAACACGCCCGCGCTGGCCATCGGCGGCGACGGTGCCGCGGCGCACAGCAATGGCCGGTTCAACCTGGAAGCCATTTACGCCCTGAACTATCTGGTGGGCAGTGTGGGCGAGGCCGGTGGAGTCCGGTTCAACCCGGGCAGCCCGATCGCCGATTTACCCGCCGCGGCAACCACAGGCACGCTGGCGGACTGGATGGGCGCCGCCGGTGACATCAGAGATGGCCGTACCAGCCTGCTGATGGTGCATACTGCCGATCCGGTCTATGGCCTGCCCTCCTCGGTGGGCTTTGGCGATGCCTTGAACCGGGACGGCCTGTTCATTGTCAGCTACTCGCCCTTCATGGACGAGACTACGGCGATGGCCGACCTGATTCTCCCGGACCGTATCTATCTGGAGGACTGGGGCAGCGATATTCCCGAGCCGGGGCCCGGTTATCAGGTGCTGGGAATACAACAGCCGGTGGTCAATCCGCTGAGCGACCTTGATCCGCGCAGTTTCTTCGACGTTTTGCTCAGCACCGCCCAGGAATTGGGCCGGGAGGGTGAGTTGCCCTGGGGTAGCCTGCAGGAAGCATTGCGGGAGACCTCCGACGCTTTGTTCGTGCTGAATCGAGGGTCGGTCTCGGCGGCTTCGGCGGGCGAGTTCTGGAACAACCTGTTACGGCAAGGGGGCTGGTGGGATGAGCGAGAAACCGGCCCTTCACCCAGCGCCCCCACCGGCCTGTACCGCCAGATAGCCGGCCGGGCCGCTCCGCCCAGCTATTCGGGCGAGGGGATGTATCTGATGCCTTTTTCCCACAATACCCTGCTGGACGGCCGAAACACCCATCTGCCCTGGGCACAGGCGGCCCCCGATCCGATAACCACCGTCACCTGGCACTCCTGGGTGGAAATGAACCAGCGCCAGATGGAAGAGATGGGCCTGAGGGAAGGCGACATCGTCCAGGTTGAGGCATTGGGGGGGAACCGGATCCAAGCCCCGGTGTATCCCAACCCGGCGATGCGTCCCGATGTTGTCGGTGTGCCGCTAGGTCAGGGTCGCCGCCACGGGCCGGAATACGCCACCGGCGGCGACGAACGGGCAAGCTCCAACGTGCTCAATATCCTGGCGTCAAGTCAGGTTGAGGGCACCGGGGCCCTGGCCTGGGCGGGCAACCGGGTGCAGGTCTCGGGCAACCTGGGCAGTATTCGGATGGCCAAGTTTGAAGGCGAGTTCACCAGCCGGGAGATTGGCAACCAGATCGACAACAACCCGGGGGAGGAAATTATCAAGACTACGCCTCCGGGCGGGGGTAATTGACCGGCTGGATATTGAAGCGCTGAGGTGAGCCGGCACCGGCAAATTATCCAGCGGGCAAATTGCTGATGGATTGCTGATGGAAAGGGAGATTTCTCCGTATTAACGGGGTGAGAAATGGTAACTAATCGCATCGATCACAAATGGGGCATGGTGGTTGACCTGGACAAGTGCACCGGATGTCAGGCCTGCGTGGTCGCTTGCCAGGCGGAGAACAACCTCCCGATCAACACCAGGGACTTCTTCCTCCAGAAGCGGACCTACGAGTGGATCCGCATCGAGCGGTACTGGGAAGGCGAGTATCCCAACGTCAAAGCCCGCTTCATTCCGGTTTTGTGTCAGCACTGTGAAAACGCCCCGTGCGAGCCGGTGTGTCCGGTGTTTGCAACCTATCGCAACGACGATGGCCTGAACGTGCAGATTTACAATCGTTGCGTCGGCACCCGCTATTGCATCAACAACTGCCCGTACCAGGCGCGGTTCTTCAATTTCTGGCAGCCCGATTGGCCGGAGCGGCTGAAGAACCAGCTAAACCCGGACGTAACGGTCCGCACCCGGGGCATCACCGAAAAATGCACCTTCTGCATTCAGCGCCTGCGTCGGGCTGAGTTGCAGGTGGAGAGAGTTGGCGGAGAACGGTTAAACGATGAGAAACTGCAGGCCGGTAATTACGCTCCTGCCTGCGCCCAGGCCTGTCCGACCAACGCGCTGATGTTCGGCGACCAGCACGACGCCGGAAGCAAAATCCGGCCCTATTTTGACGATGTTAACGCCCATGACATCCACCACGAAGAAGAGCGGACCACTCGAGGCTACCGGCTGCTGGAAGAAATCAACACCCGGCCCAGCGTCATCTATTTGAAGAAAGTGGACCAGTACCCTCTCGGTGAGGGCGAAGACCATGTCTAGTCACCACGAGTCACCGTATCCCGCCGACATGTGGGTGCTCCCCAACGCCCAGCGATTGAGCTGGGACGTGGGGGGGAAGACCCGCTCCCTGCCTTCATTCTACAAGCTGGCCCTGGTTACCACCGGAGTCCTGGCGGTGTTGGGCGTCGTCGGGTTTATCCTGCGGCTGTCCATCGATGGTTTTACGGCCAATGGACACGGTCCCTGGGGTTACTATGCGGCGGCTTTCGCCTATGTTTTCCTGATCACCGGCGCCGCTCCCCTGGTGGCGGTGGCCTTTCGGATCACCAAGAGCCACTGGCGGCGCCCCATATCCCGCATCGCCGAATTATTCGCCGTCGTCGGCGTGGTCAACGTCCTGCTGTACATCCCGATGATGTTCATCCTGCCGCCCATCAACAACCCCAACTTTGGCGCGGGAGTGCATGGTGAACTGGCAACCCGCCGCACCATCTGGATGGAGGTGCCCTTCGGCGCGCCCCATCTCTGGGATTTCCTGGGCTTGGTGGCCCTGGCGGTGACCAGCCTGGCCATTCTCTGGGTGTCGGCCACTCCGGATATGGCTGAGGCGCGAAGCTCGGCCACCGGTTGGCGGCGGCTGAAGTACGACCTGCTCTCCAGTCACTGGTATGGCAGTGGCCGGCAGTGGAACCGGCAGAAGGCCAACCTGGCCATTCTGGGGGCGTTGTACTTTATGATGGTCATCTTCGTGCAATTTTTGATCGTCAGCGACTACGCCATGAGCTTGATCCCCGGCTGGAAAGACTCGATTTTGCCGCCGCTGTACGCGGTCACCGGTTTTCAGTCGGCCTTGAGCTTGATTCTGATCATCGCCTTCGTGATGCGTCGCTGGGGAGGGTACCGGGAGTACATTGGAATCTCCCAGTTCTGGTCGGCCAGCAAGATTCAACTGGGTCTTACACTGTTGTGGACCTACCATCTGTTCGCCTTTTTTATCACCTTCTGGTACGGACGATTGGAAGTCGAGCAGAACATGCTCCGGTATTTGCTCTTCCAATCTTACGGCCCGGTATTCTGGGCCAATTTGTTGTTCATTTTCTTCATTCCTTTCTTTATATTGATCTGGAACCCGGTACGCAAGAGCGACTGGGGGCCGGCCCTGGCCGGAGTTTCAATACTGCTGGGCAACCTGTTGTTCCATATCCGCATCTTCGTCGGGGCGTTTAACGCTGGAAACATTTACGACCTGGGCCTCAGCACGGTGCCGCCGGCGGTTTTCCCGGACATCTGGGATATTCTGATGGTGATTGGCGTACTGGGCCTGGCGACATTCCTGTACCTGGTTGCGGCCAAAGTAATCCCGATCCTCTCAATCTGGGAGGTCAAAGAAGGGGCCCTGTACCAGAGCAAGCAGCGGTTGTTTCACGGCGAGTATCTGGTGCTGGCCAAGCCCGAGTAAATTAGAGATTCCGCCAATATTGAGACTGGTGGACAACCGATTGGTGAATGGATGAATCCAGGCAGCGCGGCCAGGTGGGAGGCATAAACATGGGAGCCGATCATGCAGGAAGGTAGACCCCTCAGCCCGACAGAAATAAACCGGGATCTGCTGCGGTCGATCCTGGATACGCCCCGGTGGTTCTGGCCCGTGGTGGGTTTTCTGGGAATGATCGTCCTCGCCGCTGCCATCACCATCGGCGTGATGATCGACCGGGGCCTGGGCATCACTGGGCTGAACCGGCCCGTGGTCTGGGGCTTCTTCATCACCAACTTCGTGTTCTGGATCGGTATCAGTCATGCCGGGGTGATGCTCTCGGCCATTCTGAGATTGGCCAAAGCCGAGTGGCGCCGGCCGGCCACCCGCGCCGCTGAAGTGCTGACCATCTTCTCTCTGATTACCGCCTTGAGTATGCCGGTAATTCATACCGGCCGGCCCTGGCGTGCCCTCTACTGGTTCTTCCCTTACGACTTTGCCCGGGGTATCTGGCCCAACATCCGAACCCCGCTGGTCTGGGACCCCAGCGCAATCTTCACCTACCTGACCTCCAGCTCTCTGTTCGTGCTGATCGCCTTGATTCCTGACTTTGCGGTGCTGCGGGACCATACTACCGGCATGACTCACCGGATATACTCCTTGCTGGCGATGGGCTGGGAAGGAAACCCCCGACAGTGGAAGATGCAGATCCTCTCTGGCGTTCTGCTTTCGGCACTGATCCTGCCGGTGTTCGTATCGGTGCACAGCATAGTGTCCTGGGACTTCGGTATGGCCGTCGCGGCCAAGACGTGGCATTCCAGCATCTTCGCTCCCTACTTTGTGGTGGGCGCGGTGCATTCCGGCGTTTCGGCGGTCGCCTTTGTGTTGATCCTCCTGCGCTATATATACGGCTGGCAGGACTATATCCGCCGCGAGCATATCGATGCCCTGGGCCGGTTGCTGATTGTAGTTGCCACCGGATGGTTCTATTTCTTCGTGATGGAGGTCATCTTTGGCATATACGGCCGAGAGGCCGACGAACTGGCGGTGAGAGAGCTCCAGTTCTTCGTCTGGCCCATCAGCGGCTGGACACTGGTATTCGTCATCGCCACCTACTTCATCCCAGTGTCCCTGTGGCTGACCCGGGCGGCCCGGCGGAACCTGTGGATAATGGCGCTGGCCTGTATCTCGGTGAACATCGGCATGTGGCTGGAACGGTACATTATCATCGTGCCCGGCCTGGCCAATCGAGGTGTGTTCACTTTCACCTGGAACAACTACGTGCCTCGAGTGCCCGAGATGATAATCATCGGCGCTACTTTTGCCTTCGTGGCCATGCTGCTGTTGCTGTTCAGTCGAGTATTCCCCCTGGTGCCGTTGTACGATATCAAGGAAGGGGAGTTCCTGAGGACCGAGGTAAAGATCGGTCGGCGGGTCGTCCCCGCCACCTTCCGGGAAGATTAGCCGGGTGCTGAAAAAGGGGAGTCCAGAGGGGCGGAGCCCCTTCGGCAGGGGTCTGGGGGTGTCCCCCAGATACAATTTACACCCCCTTCCTGGTCAGGAAGGGGGTAGGGGGATGGTCGAAAGGGGTTTTTCATCAGCCTGTCAGTCCGGGAAGTCTAATTGGAAACGATGGCCGGTCTTGAGATTGGCTCATGACGGCCGGGGGTACAATCGAACCAGGGGTGTAAGGATATGGCCAAACTGCCAATTCTAGGGTTATTCAACGATGCAAATGCCGCCGCCGATGCGGGTGATGGGCTGAAAGCGGCGGGGGTTTCCGAGAACGACTTCGATTTTCTGACCGACGCCCCTTACCCCGAAGGGGCCTTCGGCGAGCGGGAAGAGAAGCACCGGTTGTATATCTTCCCCTTTGTCGGTGCGTTGCTGGGCCTGACATCGGGACTACTGCTGACCACAATGACCCAGGTGGCCTACCCCATGGTCACCGGCGGCAAGCCCATAATCTCGCTGCCGCCGATGGCGGTGATCAGCTACGAGGGCACCAT
>DASTLM010000484.1:0-4006 GCA_035714945.1 Dehalococcoidia bacterium
GATGGTGCCTGCCTGAATGTTCTCGGGGTCCGCGGCATGGATTTCAGCCCGTACTCAATCGAGATCAACAACCACGGAGGTACGACTGTCATTGACGGAGTTTCCAGTGCCGGGGCCGCTGCGCCCGTCGGCCTGATTCAGGTCCTGACCCGGCTGGTGGGCAGTAACCAGGAGACTTGCACTTTGCAAAACCGGATAACGTCCTTGACCGACGATGGCGGGAATTCCATCGGCGTGGTCCCGCCCGAGGTGGTCCAGAGTTTGCTGCGGGGAGACGCTCTGGCTGACGGGAATGTGACCATTGCCGACGCGCTTTTCATCGCCCAGTACCTGGCAGGGTCGCGCCCGGCGTGCCCTGAGGTGGTGGACACGACCTGCCTTCATTCGGTTAATGCCGCCGGCGTGCGGCAAGATGGAGCGTTTGATCAAAAGACCATCGCCGACGCGCTTTTCATCGCCCAGTATCTGGTGGGTTTACGAGATGAATTCTACCATCTCACCCCCTAACAGTGTGCTGAAAAGGGGAGTCCAGAGGGGTGAAGCCCCTTTGGCAGGGGTCTGGGGGTGTCCCCCAGATACACTTTCTACCCCCTTCCTGACCAGGAAGGGGGTAGGGGGATGGTCGAAAAGTGCTTTTCAGCCCCCTGCTAGGTGGTGGTCACATCCGATGGGGCCGGGCCAAATCGCGCCGCCTGCAACTGCTCGGTGGTGGCCGGCGGCTCCTGGGCCAGTTCCTCCACCAGGGACGGGGGCGGGCGCAAGTCTTTCAATGCCGGTATGACTACTTCGCCCATCAGCCTCACCGATTTCATGATCTTCTGGTGCTCCATGCCGCCGAACATCATCCAGTTGCTGACGTGGGTCACGCCCCGGGCGGCGGCCTGCCGGAACTTCTCGATAACCGTCGCCGGGCTGCCGAAGAAAAGGCGTTGCAGGAACCCGTCATCGTCCAGTTCTCCCGGGTAGGGTCCGACCTGCACCCTCCCGTTCTCCACGGCCAACCGGCTCAGGGCCCGGCCGGCCCGGTTCTGCCAGCGGGCGTGGTCCAGCTGCGCGCGGGCCTCGGCATCGGTGTCGGCAACGTGAGTGATGGCCTGCATTCCCAGCTCAATGTCGCTGGTCGGCTTGCCCAGGGCCATCTTGAAATGTACCAGCGCCCCCAGGTGGGCGCGCATTCCCGCCGCGCCCAGCAGCCCGGTGGTGAGGGGCATCATGTCCCGCTCCGCCGCCAGCTTCATGGACTCGACGCTGGTGCCGGCCACCCAGAAGGGCGGGTGCGGCTTTTGCAGCGGCTTGGGCCAGACGGTGACTTCGTGGGGGACCTTGATGTACTGCCCGTCGTAGGTGAATGACCGGTCCTCGGTCCAGGCCTTGACCAGGACATCGACAATCTCCTGGGTGCGCTGGCGTGACTCCGCCAGGGGAATCCCGAATCGGGCCATTTCGTGGGGCTGGTAGCCGCGCCCGATTCCGCAGATGAACCGGCCGTCGGTCAGGTTGTCCAGCACCGCGACTTCCTCGGCCAGGCGCAGCGGGTCCCAGATGGGCAGCACCAGGATGCCGGTGGCGATCTTGATCTTCCGGGTACGCTGGCCAATGGCCAGTGCTTGCAACAGGGGCGCTGGGGAGTTCCCGTAGTTGGAAAAGTGGTGTTCGGCGACCAGGCAATAATCGAAGCCCACTTCTTCCGAGTACTGGATCTGCTCGATGCCCTCTTCAAAGAGGGTTTTCCAGTTTCTGACGGTGGGGTTCGGCCACTCGTAGAATAGACCAAATTTCATAAGTTGGGTCGGTCTCCTGTTGACCTTTACCCAGTCCTGGTCCCGACGGTTGAATTACCCGAGGAGTTTAATGGCGCTCCCCGGAGGAGTCAATGTTATCGCGGGTCTCACCCAGCAGTTGGGGTGTGCCTCCAGCGGCAATGGAGATGTGCGTATCGCTGACCCTGGTCAAGACCATGAAACCCAGAACCAGATTCAATAATAGCATCAGTATGCCGATGCGGAAATTCCAGGGTTCATAAGCCGACAACAGGTCCGTGGTAAACCCCCAGATCAGCGGTCCGGTTACTGCGGCAAAACGCCCGGCTAGCTGGTACAGCCCGAAGAACTCCCCCATCTGCTCGGGAGGAGCCAGGCGGGTCAGGAAGGCCCGGTCGGCGGTCCAGGTCCCGCCCAGGGCTATCCCCGCCAGAGCCCCGGCAACCCAGAATATTGGGGGGTAAAAGGTCGTGGCGGCAATCACGAACACCGCGGCCCACTGGATGAGCACAACAGTCAGGGTCTTTTTTGGCCCCAACCGGTCCACCACCCTTCCGTACAGGAAGGCGCCCACAATCGCGAAGGTGGTTGAAACGATCAGGAGCAGCCGTACCTGGTCGTCATTAAAACCGATCACCCTGGTGACGTAGACTGCCATAAAAATCAGCAGAGTGTTCACTGCGTCCACATACAGGAAGCGGGCGGCAATGAACGTGAGCAGATTGGAGTGGTGCCGGGCGTGGCGCAGCGTGCGGAAAAGCTGAGAATAACCATCTTTGATTAAGCCAGCCGACCAGGGAACGGCGGAGGGGCTTTCCTTGACCAGAAGGAAGCAGGGCAACGCGAACAACAGGAATAATACGGCAGTTGGCAGAAAAGCAGCCCCCCGGCCCCAATGGTTCACGAAGGGGGCCACCATCAGAATGCCGGCAATGGTGCCCACGTATCCCAGGCCCACTCCCAGGCCCGAAATTCGGCCCCGATTGTGTTCCTGGCTGACCGTCGGCAGCAGTGCGTCGTAAAAGACATTTCCGGTCTGGTAGGCGTAGTTGGCGATGGCGAAGAATACCAGCGCCACCATCAGCCCTCCCGTTTGGCCGATGGCGGCGGTAAATGCGACGCAGATGAGCACGAAGGCGGTCAGGAAGGGAATGCGGCGTCCGAACCGGTCGGAGACTGCGCCAAACATTGGTGAGGTCAAGGCGACCACCAGCATGGAACCGGACAATGCCAGGCTGAACACGATCTGTGGGGCACCCCGGTCCTGAGTTACCCACAGGGCAAAGTACAGGGTGAGGACGTTCATGGAGAAAATGGTATTGGCGAAGTCGTACATCGCCCAGGCCAAGACCCTGACTTCTGGAAATCCGAGTCCCTTGCCTGGTAGGGCCATTCCAAGCCGGCGTAAACTCATTTGCGGTCGGTCTGATCCTTTGCCAGGCTTACAAGGCCCGTACGGCCGCCTCAATCTGTTCGGTCGCCTGACGATAGTCGGTGCGCCTGGGAAAGGTGAGGGCCTCGCCAAACCGGATTTCAACCGTGCCTCGGGCCCCCGGTCCGGCCCCGTCCCACACACCGGCCTTGCTGAGCCGTACCCGCAGCGGGACGATGGGGCTGCGGCTCTCCACCGCCACCATACCGGCGCCGGGCTTGAAGGAGTCCATTTCTCCGTAGCTATTGTGCCCTTCGGGATATATCAGCACCGACCATCCCTGGTCCATCAGCCGGCCGAGGTGCTCCAGGCTAGGACGGACCGCCCCCTCTCGCGAAAAGGGAAATCCGTTGCCCAGCAGCGGGGCCGCGATTTGCCAGAGGCGGTTGCCGAAGATGTCGTCGGCGGCGGCGGCCACCGACAAACGCCAGCGCCAGCCGAAGGGCATCGCCATTATGATCAAGGGGTTGTCCATTTTTATGTTATGGTTGGCGGCAAACAACACCGGCCCGCGCAGCCCGGTCAATCTCTCCTGGCCCTGGACCTCAACGCTGTAGAACAGGTGCATCAGTGGAAACACAATGCTCCATAAAATGTGTAGCTGGGGACTGTCTGCTTTTGCCTACGGGTCTGGCATAAAAGCTGACAGGGGAAAGCTACAATCCTCCTTTAAATAGATTGCCGGGTGTGCTAGGCTGCGTGGGCACCTTAACTCTCGAATAGATTGCCGGTTGTCGGGCCGAGTCCCGCTCGACGTAAAATCTTGCTGGCAATGCCTACGGATCTGGCATAAATGAGGTGCCGCCCGCCGAAT
>DASTLM010000485.1:0-4641 GCA_035714945.1 Dehalococcoidia bacterium
ATGGTGAAGGTGCGGATCGATCCGGTGCTGGCCCCTTCCCTTTCCGCCAGCGCGTACACCGTGCCCGATACCTGGACCAGCTTGGCCCGTGAGGTAAACCCGGCAAAAGTGTTGGTGCCACGGACCGCGATCAGCGTTCCAGCCGGGCTGATCGCGACCGTCTGAACGTGATTGCCGGCGGGGTCCTGATAGGTGAGGGCAAACACACCTTCCGCGCCCGATTCGCTGATCTTGAGTACCTGGCCGGCTATTGTGCCCGCTGGCCCAAAGATTACCGTCGTGATCAGTGGGCCAATGGCACCCGCTGCGGTGATGGTGAACGACAACCAGATGCCCAGCAGCGTACCACCGCTCTGGAAGGCGGTTACATGAACATCGCCAATCACCTGGGTCAGGGGCGTGGTTCCCCCCATGGTTATGCCAAAGCTGAGGGTGCTGATCGCCGTAATGGGGCTACCGCTGGCCGGGATGTTTACGGTACGGCAGATTCCGGTGACGGCGCCGTCGGCGTAGACCAAAGCATGAACATCGCCTGATCTTCGAACAATACTCAGTTCCGTGAGGGCCGGTCCGATATTCAACGTACCGATTACGGCCGCACCGATGTTGCCCAGCTCATCCATACTGACCGTGATTACCACCCCGTCCAGGGCGGTATTGATGTAAGTGACGATAAAGATGTCGCCCCCGCGGGGCAGCAATTCCAGGTTGACCGCCCGAACGGGGTCAAATTCAAAGGTGTCAATAACAGCGAGAGATGGCCCGGCTCCCCCGGCTACTGATCGAACGAAACCGTCCTGGTCCGGGCCCTGATGGGCAATTAGAGCAAGATAGGCCATCTTTGCGTTTCTCCTACCCGGCGGAACCGTTAGAGCGCGATCTGTTGATAGCTTTGCTGCGCCGCGCCTGGAGAGAAGGATCCTCCCACTACCGCTGCCGTGAAATTCACCGTGAGCCGGGCAGACTTTGCTGGATTGGCAACGAAGCCGTAAGCCCGGCGCTCGGAATTGCTGCTGGCGCCCGACTCCTGCACGAAAATATGCAGGGCGTTGCCGGACGCCCAGCCCGGCCGGTCAACTATCGTCTGGATGACCGTCTTGATGTCGGGGGAGACGTTGACCGACTCAGGAACCCAGATTGGGTTTAGTGCCCAGGCCACCCCGCCCGTCAGGGCCCGGCCATTGTACTCGGCAAAATTGCCCTGGATTAGCTGAGGCGAGTTATCAACGTTGTGCGCCACGATATTAGTGAATACATTTCCGCCAGTCTGGCCGCTTGAAAAGGCAGTCAAGGTCAGGGTGGCGCTGTCGATGGTGGCCCCATTGGGGATGGTTACATCGGTGAAGCGGGCGGTCGTGTCCAGGTGCAGGGTCGCCGCTGGGGAAGATTGTCCTTCTCCAATCTGGTAGGCCGGCTGGGCAACGTTAAGAGTGTTGGTGAAGGGATCGCCAGTTATGGCTTGCTGAGCCCCAGCGTCGTCGTTTCCCGCAACTATTTGCTTGATGAAAAGAGTCATGGCTTCGCTCCACCCCTAGGAATATTCGACGATCAGGTGCGACTGAACGTCGTGGAGCGTCAGGGAGTCACCATCCACTTTGGCTAATAGCCACTGGAACTCGTAGGTGTCCGCGCCAATCACCTCCCCCGAGATGTCGCTGTCCCCCAGGAGCATCGAACCCCCTTCGGTGGCGCTAACGTCCGTGTCTAGCGAATTGTCCCCGATGGTAATGGCATTCACGAAGGTGCCGGGGGCGTCGCTCCGGACCTGGATCTGCTGGGCGCCGTCGATGGCGTTGGGGGCGGCGCTGGACTCGACCTGCTTGCGCCAGGAGATGGCGGCGATCACCCGGTCGATGGTGATTCCCGAGGGTAGAGCTGGGATGGTAACGCTGGGCAGAGCTAGATTCGCGGCCACTGCGGGCAGCACCACGGTAGTGCCCGACAGGCCGCTGCCGAAGACCAGTCGTCCCGCCTTTTGAGATACACCGCTGGTCACTATTTGTGCCATTAGCCCTTCTGCTCAGGTAAATTCGATGATCAGGTAAGTCTGGAAGTCGTGTAGCGTCAGAGCAGCGCCGTCGACCAGGGCATTCTGCCATTGGAACTCGTAGGTGTCCGCTCCAACCACTTCCGCTGAAATGTCGCTGTCTCCCAGCAGCATCAGCCCTCCCTCGGTGGCGCTGGCAGCGGTCTCCAGGGAGTTGTCGGACATGGTGATCGCGTCGAGGAAGGTGCCGGGTGTATCGGCCCTCACCTGGATCTGCTGGGTGCCATTAATCGCATTCGAGGCGGCGCTGGAGTCCACCTGCTTGCGCCAGGCGACGGCGGCGATCACCCGGTTGATGGTGATACCGGCGGGTAGAGCTGGGACCACGACGCTGGGAAGGGCGAGGCTGGCGGCTACCGCCGGCAGCACCACGGTGGCCTGGACCGCACCGGCAAAGGTCAACTTGTTGGCCTGGGCCACCGAGGTGACGATGGCGGCGAATTCCCGGTCGGTCAGGGGTCCGGCCCCTGGGCCCTGCCGGAGACTCATGACTTCCTCCTGGCGTTAGGAGCACTCTCAATCTGGGGAGGAAGCAGCCCCTGCCTGATGGGACAATCATGAGGGGCCAGCCGGTCCCCGTAGGGACCGGTGTCAGCGGGGTACTTGCTGTGGTACACCGGCCGAGGTCCCCTCAGGTCGATATCCGCAGAGGCGCGACACACCTTGCATTCCCAGGTCTCGCTCATGGCTCGATGCCCAGCAATTCGATCAAGGAGATCAGCCCGTTGCGGTAGGCCAGCCACTTGCTGATTTCCAGGCGCACCGCGGTCCAGGTGATCTGGATCAGGGCCGAGTTGACCAGATCGTTGTTGGTGAAATTGATGACCACCTGGGTGGTCTTTTCCCAGTAGCGGGCGAACTCTCGCGTGCCGCCAGTGATGCGGTGGTCCCCCACCGCGGTCTGGCCGGCCGACTGCACGTCGATGCTGTAGCTGATGCTGCCGTCGCCGGCCTCGGTGAAGATACGGGCAATGTCCACCTCATTGTCCGGTATGGTCACCGTGGCGCTGCCAGTTACGCCAGCCGCCACGGTCTGCTCCACGATAATGGAGCTCTCCCGGGCCCGGTTCACCATGATGATGCTGAAGACCAGCTGGTCAAAGTTCTGGGGGATGGGTATGGTAATCGGTGGCAGGGCCGGCCCCTCCGCCATTGCTTCCTCGGAGAGCGGTGACCCCGCCGGGGTGGAATCAGTGTGGAGTCCGGCCGGTCTGACGCTGCCCGGGAAACGGCGTTCCCGCGGTTGTTCGATACCCTGAAACTGGGTCATGATTCGGCCTGGCCCGGCAGCGATTTGGAGCGGCTAAATGCGGCCATCAGACCAGTTCTCCCCAGGCTCCCACCACCACGTCACTGGGGAATGCTGCCGCCACGGTGGACTGGGCCACCACCGTGCCCAGCGCCGTGACGATGCCCTCTTCGGCCAGGATCTCTACAGTTTCGCCGGGCTGAAGATTCCGGTCCTCGATGGGCACCGGGTTGACGGCGCTGCTGTGGACCGTGGTGTCGCTCTCGGTAAAGGCGTCCCAGAGCCGAACCCGGCAGGCCGCCGGTCCGTTGTTGGACAGGAGCATCCGGGTGATTATGAACTCCTTGCCGGTTGGGGTAGTGACGATGCTGACGTCGGTATCAGCCGCCACGACGGAGGCGGCCCGACCTCTAATCGCGTTGGCCATTACAACCCCCTGCGCCCGATTTCACTGTAGTGAATGGCCTGGCTCACCAGGAGGCTGCCCGAGCGGATCTCGTCGATAATCTCGGGGTCGGTGACTGCCTCGATGCGGCAGATATTGGTCAGATAGCGGATATTCACCTTGGCGAAAATATCCGTCACCAGGGCGCCGGAATCGCCCCGTATCAGGAAGGATGGGAGTTGGTCCTTCACCCACAGGAACTCGAACCGCAGGCCGGGTTCCGGGTCCCGCCGGGTGGGGTTCTCTTTCCTGGTCACCGTATGGTCCAGGAACCCGATCAGCTGTCGTTGGCTGGCGGAGGTGTCGGCCTGGGCGATGGAAAAATTCGGGTCCTGCACCTGCATGGTGAAGTCGTTGCTGGGCCACCGCACGTAGAAGCGCCCGGGGAAGTCGTTCATGCCGATGCGGACCTGGTAGATGAACTCCTCCCGTTCGGGGTTCAGCCCCAGGGTGGCGTCCGGGTCGATGGTGATCTCACCGTTGTGGCCGATGATCCCCTCTTCCCGGTCGCGAATGGTGGGCAAGGTGTCGGTGACCCGGTAAATCTGATCGCGCCAGGGTTGGGGCCAGTTGCCCCGCATGTCGACCAGGTCCCCAGGCTGCAACAGGGGCTGGGGCACCGTCAGGATCTTGAAGGACATGGCCCGGCCTCCTCAGCTAACGTCCGTAGGCCAGGGCGCGGTAGGTGTTCCCGCTCAAGTTGGTGGTATCCGCGACTTCATCGCCCGGGTCTCCTGCCGTGCCGATGGGGTTGTTGTCGCCCCGCACCCGGAAGGTCAGGGTCCTGCCGCTGAGGTCAGCAAAAGTCATCTGCCGCTCATCCGAGGCAGTAAAGGACAATACCTGCTCCACGTTCTGGCTCAGGTCGCTGAATACAATGGCGGGAGGGCTGGCCGTCGC
>DASTLM010000486.1:0-3969 GCA_035714945.1 Dehalococcoidia bacterium
TTGGCAACTCGGCTGCCCTTGGAAAAGGGTGCAGCCTGGCGCTTGGCGCCCCGTTGGAGCCGGGCGATCTCGGCGCGCAGCCCCTCAATGGTTGCGGTCAATTGGCCAATCTGACGCTGTTGATGGGCAACCAACCCCACCAGGTCTTCTCGGCTCAACGAGGCTATCTCTTTAGGGGACTTCATGGTGTGAAATATAGACCACTTGGGGTCAAGCCACAAGCCAGGCCGCTAATCAGTTACCCTTTAGGCCTCCTCCAGGGCCGGTTGAATCATGAGAATCCTCCGATCAAAAGTCTTACCCTAACAGGTGAACTCGGCCCCGAAGAGAAGTCTGCTATTGTTTATCGGTTCAAAACTGATCCGTCTGTTACAGCCTTGTTATGCTCAACCCGAGTTGGTGGCGAAGGGTTAACACTCACGGAGGCTAATCACGTAATTTTCGTGAATGAGTGGTGGAATCCATCTGCAAATGCACAGGCGCGAGACCGTGTACTTAGAATTGGCCAAGAACGCACCGTACACGTTCATACATTTAGATGCATTAATACGATCGAGGATTTACTGAGTCGTATATTGGAGGAGAAATCTGAGAGGTTTGTTCAGGTCATCGATTCATTGGCAGAAGGGAAATCTGACGATATTCAAGCGTCGCAAATAATCGATGGAATATGGAAAGATGTCGCAAGGGGCTAAATCACCAGCGTTCTGGTAAAGTTCCTGAAAGCGGTAGAAGGTATCTCGACTGTAGCCATAATCTTGCAGGCTATTGTAGGAGATCCCGCTTTGGTTGATAGGGTAAAGCGAATACATTACTTTTCATGCCAAGTCTGCGGAGAGCGTCTAGAGAGCCCTGGGGGTCTATATGCTGAAGTGGCGCACATTAAGCCTCTGGGCCGGCCTGATGACGGGCCAGATATAGAGCAAAATATACTTTGTCTTTGTCCGAACCACCGCAAGTTGCTCGAAAAAGGGGGACTTGTTGTAGAGCCAGACTTAACAATCAAGTATCTCCCTCAGGGTAATTCGATAGGGCGGCTAAGGCTAGTGAGCAGGCATAAAATAGGCCACGATTTCTTGGAGTGGCACAGGCAGAGATGGCTAAAAGCGTAAGCCGTCAGTAGTTTCTTATTCTGGACACGGTTCTTGACTAAATTGTCAGTAATGCTCTGGGGCAAAATAAAGGCAACATAGATAACATATTGGATGACCAAGGAGAAGTTTGAGGTTTAAGAAAGGCGCTTAATGATCGTCTATGGGAAAACTTTCGCCATGGAAATGAAAATGTTGAAAGTTAGGCTTGAGGTAACGTGTTCAGGGCCATCCTTATTATTGTTGGAGACGGTGGCTGACAGTTACTGTCCCACTGGCGGAAGGAACAATCACGACGGTCAACAGTAACCGACCCGGACCCGGGGAGAGTATGCCATCACAAGCCCAATTGTTCCAGGAACCTCTGGGGATGCGGTCAGTCCATCATCTGGAAAGCCTCGTTAAGTCGCTCAAATTATCCGACCCGCTGACCCCCGTCACCGTCATCGGGCCGTCCACCTACGCCAACCTCTCCCTCCGCCACAACCTGGGCCGGTCCGGCCTGGCCAACGTTAAATTTATGGTCCTGCCCCGGCTCGCCGAACTGCTGGGGGCGCCTTCCCTGGCCGCCGCAGGCCCCCGTCCCCTGACTCCCATCCTGGAAAGCGCCGCCATCCGGTCTGTCTCGGCCAACGCTTCCGGCACCCTGGAAACCCTGCGGGAACATCCCTCCACCCACCGCAGCCTGAAAGCCACCTTCCGGCAGCTCCGCTTCGCATCCGATGCAGACCTGGAACGCCTGGGACAGATCAGCCCCCTCCGCCGGCAAGTCGTGGAATTGCACCGGAGGTTTCGGGAACACATCACGGATTACTACGACCGGGAAGACCTCGCCCGGGCCGCGGCGGATGCCGTCAGCCATGGCTCGGCGGCCGGCCTCCCTGACCTGGGGCTGATTGTCTTTTTTCAACTGAGGGACGTTTCCCCCGGCGAAAGGGCAATGGTCCAGGCCCTGGCATCGATTGGCCAGTGCTCGGTAATCTTCGGAGTTACCGGCGACCCGGAGGTGGATGCCCCGACCCAGGTGCTGGCCGAAAGCCTGTCCGGCACGCTGGGGAAACCGGTTATCCAGATAACGCCGGGGCCGGCTTCCCATACCAGGCTGCTGATCGCCCCGGACCCCCACCAGGAAATCCGCTGGGTGATCCGGCACCTGGTCCGGCAAGCCGAAGAGGGAATACCCTTCCACCGCATGGCGGTGCTGTACCGCAAACCAGACCTCTACGGCACTCTGGTCCGCCAGGAACTGGAACTGGCCGCTATTCCCGTGGCCGGTCCCAACCCGGTATCCCTCCCGGATACCGGAGTGGGCCGCGCCCTGATCGGTCTGGTCCAGCTTTCCGACGGCCGGTTGGACCGGGAGGTCGTGGCCAACTGGCTGACCGGGTGTCCCGTGGGGGCCGGCAAGGACGTTCCCAGGGATTCCAGCCCCAGCCAGTGGGACGCCATTTCCCGGGCGGCCGGCATCGTCCGGGGACTGGGCCAGTGGACGGAACGCCTGGGGCGTTACGCCGGCGAATTGGAGCGCCTGTCGGAACGGGGCGAGGCCCTGGGAGAGATCGCCGGAGCCAGGGCCGACCGGATGCGGACCGAAGGAGTAGCCGCCCGGGGCCTGCTGAGCTTCATCACCGGCCTGGCCGTCCGGGTCACTCCCCCGGCCGAAGGCAGCCTCTGGCGAGACTGGTCCCGCTGGGCCAGAAATCTGTTGGACTACTACCTGGTCCCCGAAGGACAGCTGCCCGACGCGGAGCTAGCCGCGCTGGAAGGTATTCGGGACCAGCTGGAAGAACTGGGGGGCCTGGACGTTATGGGACCCGGCGCCACCGGCCCGGTTTTCCTGCTGGCCCTGACCGAGGCCCTGCGGGGGACCCTGGGCCACCTGGGCACCACCGGACAGGGAGTCTTTGTGGCGCCCGTCGGCGCCGCCGCTGCCATGGACTTTGACCTGGTGCACCTGGTGGGAATGATCGAAGGCGCCTTTCCGCCCAGGATGTCCGACGACCCGCTGCTGCCCGACCGGGACCGGCAGGCGGCGGGCGGACCTGACGCGGGCCTGCCTCTGCAACGCTCCCGGCACGCCGAGGAGCGATACGCCTTTCTCTCGGCCCTGGCCACCGCTCCCTTTCGGGTGCTGTCGTTCCCCCGGTCGGATCCGGCGGCCCAGCGAGCCCACTACCCCTCCCGCTGGTTTCTGGAACAGGCGTCCCTGCTGGAGGGTACTCCCGTATTTACCTCCACCCTGGGGTCGCTGGGGGAACGTCCCTGGCTCACGGTCATCGCCTCCATGGAACAGGCCCTGGCGACCATCGCGGACCGGACCGCCGCCGCCGATGAGCACGACTACCGGATGGAAAGGCTGTGGCGGTGGAAACAGGCCGGTCGCCGGGTCCGCAGTCATCCCCTGGTCACCGGTGGCCCCCTTGCCCGGGCCCTGGACCTGGCCCGGGAGCGGCAGTCCTCCCGTCTCGGCCCCTGGGACGGCGACGTCTCCAGCCTGGCCGATGCCTCGAGCCAGATACCCGGACTGGGCCGGACGGTATTTTCCCCCACCCGATTGGAGCGGTGGGCCAACTGCCCCTTCAGTTACTTTCTGGGAAACGTCCTGGGAATCGGCTCGCTGGACCGGCCCGAGGAAATCTACTCCATAACCGCCCTGGAAAAGGGGACCCTGGTCCATCAGATCCTGGAGAGGTTCCTGCGCCGTGTCAGCGGAGCCGGCACCATTCCCGGGCCCGGGGAAGCCTGGAGCGGAATCCACCGCCAGACACTGCTGGGAATAGCCCGGGACGCTTTCGTCGAGGCCGATGCCCGGGGCATCAGCGGCAAGCGGCTGCTGTGGCAACTGGACCAGGGAGACATCCTCTCGGACCTGGACACC
>DASTLM010000487.1:0-5189 GCA_035714945.1 Dehalococcoidia bacterium
CAGAGCGAGGCGGCGACCTTATCCGTCAAGGTTACCACCTTGCGAGAGCAGATAGATGACCTCCGGTTGGACCTATTATTTCGCCAGGAGATTGAAAAGACCAGGTCCGCTCTGGCTATGGACCGCAAAGAGGCCAAGGCCCTGGAAAAAACTATTCTGGAATTGCGTCCAGAGATACTAAAATTGCGAGCGCGCGCCCGCACCGAGACTGCCACCCGTCAGGTGTTGGAAAGCAACGCCACCAAACTTCAGGGTGCTTATGACCTGGCCAGGACGGAATTGGACCGCCAGTTCCCGATGGAATACAAACAGGCGGCATATGCCCCCGCCTCTGTGGTACAGAGGCCGGTGCAGCCCACCAGCCCGGTTTCTCACCAGCGGACCAGGAACATCGCGCTGGCGATGTTCCTGGGGTTGGTTATTGGCGTCGGCGCCGCTCTCCTGGTGGACTATTATCAGGGCGGGCCCGCTACCCCGGCAACACCGCCCCGGGGATAACCCGGGCAATCGCATCTTCCTGAAGGCAGACTATCCGCTAGCAAATCCGGTGAGGTCTGAGCCATACCGTCGTACCGGCGGAAGCCGGAACCCAGGGGAATATAACTGGACACCGGCTTCCACCGGTGGGACGGGTGACCCTCGACGGGGTAAGGTGCGATTGCCCTGCCGCATTGAAACACCCACCTTCCGATACTATAATTGGGCTGCTTCGCGCCATCCATATTTCCTATCTGCAATGGGTGCTTCTGCAATAGGTGTGGCAAGGGCGCAATCTCAAATAGCGAAAGGAGGTTTCCACCATGGAACCGGTAATCAAGAATGTCAAAGGCATGATGTCGGAGGGCAGCTCCGTCGCCAGGATGATAACCCTGGACGACAATCCCCCCACTTGCACCCTGACCTACTCGCATATACCCCCCGGGGGCACCAGCTCCCATCACATCCATCCCTGGGAGCACGAGGTCTACATCATCGAGGGTTCGGGTACACTGATCTGCGACGGCAAGGAATACCCGGTGAAACCGGGCGACGCCATGTATATTCCGCCCAACGTCGACCATTACACCCTGAACAACGGCGGCCGGGGTGACATCCACCGCATCGAGATCAACCCTCTCATCGCGGCCCGCAGCGGCGGCGCCCGCAACCAGGGAGGCAAGGGCACCGGCCAGCCGCCGGTAATACGCAATGTAAGCGAGCTAAACCGGGCAGTGGGGCACGTCCTGCTCAGCGGCAAGGACGGTGTGCCCAATTATGTGATGCTGCACAACGACCCGATGAAACCCGGCGCGGTGAGTCACCGGGAAACCGGCGGGCATACCCATGCCTGGGAACACGTGATCTTCGTTCTGGAAGGGTCGGGCACCCTGGTCTGCGACGGCAAGAGCTACACTGTCTCCAAAAACGATGCTGTTTTGATTCCGCCAAAGGTCCTGCACCAGTGGAAGAACGAGACCCAACATGAAATGGTACGAGTCACCTACAATCCTCTGGCATCCGAGGCCGCCGAACACTAGACCGAAACTGAACCACCCTTGAGGAGAATCCAAATGGAACCAGTAATCCGCAATTTCAGGAACGTCTATACGCCGGAAGGGCCGTCAGCCCGGATGATCTGGCTGGACGACCACCCCACTACCTGTACCATGACCTATTCGGAGATTTACCCCAACAAGACCAGCTCCCACCACATCCACGACTGGGAGCACGAAGTCTACATCATCAAGGGATCGGGGACCCTGGTCTGCGACGGCAAGGAGTACCCGGTGAAGCCGGGCGACGCCATGTTCATTCCGCCCAGGGTGGACCACTACACGTTGAACAACGGCGGCGAAGGTGTAATCCGGCGCATCGAGATTAACCCTCTCATCGCCGCCCTGAGCGGCGGCGCGCGCAACCAGGGCGGCAAGGGCACCGGACGGCCGCCGGTGATCCGCAATTTCCGGAACTTGAACCGCGAGACCGGCAGCCGCATCCTCAACCGCAAGGACGGAGTACCCAACTACCTGATGCTGTACAATGGGGCAATGCAGCCCGGCGCGATGAGCCACCCCGAAACCGGCGGTCACACCCACGCCTGGGACCACGCGGTCTTCATTTTGGAAGGCCACGGCACCCTGGTCTGCGACGGCAAGGAATACCTGGTGGCCGAGGGCGATGCGGTCCTGGTGCCGCCCAATACCCGTCACCAGTGGAAGAACGACAGCGACCTGCCGGTGGTGCGGGTGACCTTCAACGCGCTGGCATCCGAGGCCCACGAGTAGATTGGACCGGTCGCCTCTTCAAAGACCAGACCGGGCCAAAAACTCACTCAACCAGGACCGCTTCAAGAGGACGTTCCAACAAGTTCAGGAACGCCTCCTCGTCCAGCACCATGGTGCCCAAACGGTTGGCGGTGTCCAGCTTGGAGCCGGGTGACTCGCCGGCCACCAGGTAGCTGGTCTTGCGGGTCACCGACGCGGTGGCCGCGCCGCCCAGGGACTTGACCCGGCCCTCGGCGTCGCGGCGGGTCATCGAGGACAGGGTGCCGGTGACCACGAAGGTCAACCCGCGCCAGGGCAGGTCATCCTGATTGACCACCGCCAACTCCTGTTCCAGCTTCACTCCGGCCCGCCGCAGCCTCTCGATGACCGCCCGGTTGCCGGGCAACTGAAAGTAGCCGACGACGCTGCTGGCGATCTTGGGACCGATGCCCTGGATTTCGTCCAGGTCGTCGGCGGTTGCCTGCATTAACTGGTCGATGCTGGCGTAGCGCCGGGCCAGCAGCTCGGCAACCTCAGACCCGACGTGGAAGATGCCCAGGGCAAACAGTATTCGGGCCAGTGGCCGCTGCCGGCTGGCCGCGATGTTGGTGATAATCTTGGTGGCCAGAATCTCACCCATGCGGTCCAGTCTCAGCAGTTGGTCCTTATCGAGGAAATACAGGTCGGCCACGTCCTTGACCAGCCCAACGTCGATCAGGATGCGGCACCACTGCTCGCCCAGGCCGTCGATGTCCATCGCCCCCTTGCTGGCAAAGTGCTTCAGCAGTTCGAAGAACTGGGCCGGACAGGTGGCGTTGGGACAGCGATGCATCGCCTCGCCTTCGTCCTTCATCACCAGCGTGCCGCAAATGGGACAGTCACGGCGCATCTGGAAGACCTTTTCTTCGCCGGTGCGCCGGGCCACCACCGGCCCCAACACCTGGGGAATCACGTCCCCGGCCCGCTCCACCACCACGTAGTCGCCAATGCGAATATCCTTGCGCTGGATGTCCTCCTCATTGTGCAGGGAGGCGTTTCGGACAGTTACCCCGCTGACCACCACCGGCTCCAACACGGCGTAGGGGTTGAGGCTGCCGGTGCGCCCCACGTTGATGCCAATGTCCAGCAGCCTGGTGATCGCCCGCTCCGCCGGAAACTTGTAGGCGATGGCCCAGCGCGGTTCCCGGCCCACCACACCCAGCGAGTCCTGATAGGCGTAGGAGTTCACCTTGACCACCACGCCGTCGGCTTCATAGGCCAGGTCGTGGCGGCTTTTCACCCAGCAGTGGTAGTAGTCGGCCACTTCGTCCAGGGTGTGGCATAGCCGGTTGTGGGGGTTGACGCGAAATCCCAGGGTTTTCAACCACTCCAGGGATTCCCAGTGGTTGTCCGGGTGGGGGCGGTCGCCAGTGTCCATCAGGGTGTAAATCCACACCTGCATGTTCCGGACGGCGGTAACTCGTGAGTCCAGGTTGCGGATGGTACCCGCGCCGGAGTTGCGGGGGTTGGCATAGAGGGGCTCCCCCCGCTCGGCCCGCTGCTGGTTCAGCCGCCGAAAGCTTTCCAGGGGCATGTAGACTTCACCCCGCACTTCCACGTAGGGCGGCGGGTCGCCCAGCAGCGTCAGCGGGATGCTGCGCACCGTGCGCAGGTTCTGGGTCACATCCTCACCGGCCAACCCATCGCCCCGGGTGGCCCCTTGCACCAGCGCACCGTCCTGATATATCAGGCTCACCGCCAACCCGTCGATCTTCAACTCGCAGACGATGGGAAAGTCATCCACCTCCAGCAACCCCTGGACCCGCCGGTGCCAGGCTCCCAGCGCGTCCAGATCGAAGGCATTAGCCAGACTGAGCATGGGCAGCCGGTGCTGCACCTGGACGAAACCCTCGGCGGGAGCGGCCCCCACCCGCTGGGTAGGCGAGTCGGCCGTCAGCAGTTCGGGGTGCGCCGCTTCCAGGTCCCGGAGCTCCTGAAGCAGCCGGTCGTATTCGGCGTCGCCGATGACCGGGTCGTCCAGCACGTAGTAGCGATGGTTGTGGTAGTTTAACTTCTGCCGCAGCTCCTTCACCCGCCCGATGACGCTGGCGTCTGCCATGTTGGTTAACTCCATTGGAGAATATGGTGCCTCCAGTATAATATCGATGGAGTGACCGCAGTAAGGGACAAACTTCCCCGGGATTGGGAGGTTCCTCCTGGGGTATAATCCTGCGTAGAGTATTCGAAGATTTGCAGCGTGAACACAGGCATTGGAGTGACGTTTGATAAGGAGCCCCCCGTGACCACGCCAACCCCCGCTGAAGCCCGTGCCCAAATCGTCAATCTGGTGCGCGATTTCGTCAAACGCGACGTCGAACCGGTAGCGGCCAGACTGGATAAAGAAGATATCGTCCCCCATGACCTCATCGACCGGATGAAGGAACTGGGCCTCTTCGGCATTACCGTGCCCGAAGAGTACGGCGGGATGGGACTCGACTACACCACCTTTGCCAGCATCTTTGAGGAACTGAGCAAGGGGTTGATGAGCATTAGCGGGGCCATTGGTACCCACCACATCCTGACCTACGTGCTGACTCACTACGGCACCGAAGAACAGAAACGTCACTTCCTGCCGGACCTGGCCTCGGGCCGCAAACGGGGCGGGCTGGCGCTGACTGAACCCGGCGGCGGCACCGATGTCGCCAACCTCCAGACCACCGCCGACCGGGACGGCGAAGAATACGTGATCAACGGCACCAAGATGTTCATCACCAACGGTCGTTACGGCGACACCTTTTGCCTGCTGGCCCGCACCGACCGGTCCGCCGAACCAAAGCATCGGGGCATCAGTGCCTTCGTAGTGGAGAAGGGCGGCGCCGGATTTCGGGTGGGCCGCGACCTGGACAAGCTGGGCTACCGGGGGCTGGACACCTGCGAGCTGATCTTCGAGGACTTCCGCATCCCGGC
>DASTLM010000488.1:0-3251 GCA_035714945.1 Dehalococcoidia bacterium
TCGGTGGGGGTCAGGCCCACGCCCATTTTTATGCCCAGGTCGCGGTAATAGGGGAAGAGGAAATAGTCCCCGTCTTTCTGGGCCGCCAGCAGGCTGCCCAGTTGGGCGGCTTCGTGGCCCTGGGCCGAGGCGGCGATAGGCACCTTGCCCTGACGGTTCAGCAGCCAGATGCGCTCGTCCATGGCGCGCACCAGCACCATTTTGCGGTATTGGTCCAGCAGGTCACGCGGCGTTAGACCCTGGGGCAGGCCGTCAGCCTGGGCCGGGGGTTTGGGATCCTTCCTTCTGGAAGGTTTGCCGGAAGGACTGCCGGAAGGTTTGCCGGAAGGACTGCCGGAAGGTTTGGGGGTCCTGGCTTGCGTCATTTTCTACCCCGTTGGCAATGGCCGAAAACAAATCGGGGACATTCCAAGATGCCCCGGGGTCGCGGTGTAACTCCGGATGCTGCGAATCAGTCCCGGAGGGACAGTGGTGTCGATACCGTAACACTCCCGGTTACACTCCGTAGGATCAGGATTATTATATCCCGCCGGTGGGTGACGCCGCAAACCGGGATTGGCGGAGATTTCCCCGGATTGGCTGGCCCGGCCCTTTCCGGTCCCGGCGACCGGACTACCCGTCGTGTTGGTCCGGCAATCTGCCTCACCCCTCGGGGGCGCACTTCCAGGAAATCCCGGGCTCCCCGTCCCGGACATGCGGCGAGAAGTTCAGTCGACCTAACGCCCCGCGGCCTCCGGATAGCTGGTACCCATCCGGTGTAAAACGGGTGCATTCCGGGTAAATCACCGGTGCATCCCGGGAAGGTCAACGCCCGCCGGTCGAAAGCCCCGGGGTTCGGCGCTGATGGCCCTTGACACCCCTGGGGAGTTGTGATAATTTTCACTAGGCTCGAACCGGGCCAGGGATTTCGAGAAGAAAATCGGGTAGCTACGGCCACATAATGCCTCTAAGCGAACCTAATGCTTTGACCAGCTTCGACTGGGTTAACATCCATAACTGGTTGACGTTATTCTGGATCTTCTTTCCCCTGATGATCACCTTCGCCTTCTGTATGATGATTGCCCACGCCTTCATCCCTTCGGGGGTCATGACCGGCCACTTCCCGCCGGCGTTGGGGATGCTGCGCATTCCATTAACTATTATCGGACTGATTGCGCTGGGCCTGGCCGCCTTTCTGATCATCTCGGTGGCAACGATGACCCCGGGGATGCTCAACAATTTTTGGGACCGCTTTTTCGTCTGAAATGCCTGGCCGGGCGGGAAGCTGCCCTGACAGTTTAGCTGGTCAATTACGCAACCCCGCTGAGTCAATCAGCGAGATCACCCAGCGGTAAAGTAACCAACAATAAGTAATCAACAATTAAGTAATCAACAATTAAGTAACCAACACAGTAACCAACACAAGGGAATCAGGTACAGCGGCAGATGAGGCCCAGCGCAAATATGTTACCCCTGGCCCTGGTGGGTCTGATCGTAACGGTAATCGTCGGATTCATCGTCGTCGTACTGGCGATTTCCTGGTTTTCTAACCCGCCCTTCGGCCTGGGCGAAGCGCCGCCACAACCCATCGCCTTTCCCCATACGGTCCACGCCGGAGCTCCCCAGGAGGGAGGTGCAGGCATACAGTGCGAGTTCTGCCACCGCAACGTAACTAAAGGCGAAGCGGCGACGGTGCCCGCGGTGGAAAACTGTCTCTTCTGCCACAAGCAGATCAACCAGGAAAAGGTGGTCGGCGAGACCACGGTTAACCTGCCGGAAATCCAGCGGGTGGTTGACCGGTTCAACGATAATACTCCCATTGACTGGGAGCGGGTCCACCGGTTGCCCGACCATGTGCGCTTCGTTCACGAGGCTCACATCAGGTTCTTGACTCAAGGCAAATCACGGCCGGTTACCCTGCCCCTGGGCGACGAGCAGCCAATGCAGCTTCCCCTGACGGTGGGTGAAGCATGCTCGGTGTGTCACGGGAATGTCGCCGGAATGACCGAGGTCCAGCCCCAGGCCGGACAATCCCTGAAGATGGGCACCTGCGTGGACTGCCACAAGGCCAACAACGTGGCCACCGACTGCACCATCTGCCACAAGTGACACAGTGACAGCAGGTAAAGGCAGCAAGGTATGAAATTTACGCGGCGCAATTTCCTGGCCTGGGCGGGCATCTCCGCGGTGGGAGCCGTTGGCTGTGATATATTCGGCGAAAACGGAGAGGAGCTGAAACTCCAGAGTCCGGTGATGCAACCGGAGGACCTGGTCAAGGGCCGCGACAACTGGTATGCCACCCTGTGCCGCCAGTGTCCTGCCAGTGAAGGTGTGCTGGTGCGGGTGATGGAAGGTCGGGCCAAGAAGGTCCAGGGCAACCCCCGGTATCCGGTGAACTGGGGCAAGCAGAGTGCCCGTTGTGACGCCGGTTTACAGGCCCTGTATCACCCGGAGCGTCTGGCTGGCCCGATGCGCCGCACCGGGGCGAGGGGGTCTGGCGCCCTTACGCCCATCAGTTGGGAGCAAGGGCTGAATACCGTGAGCGCGGAATTGGCGGCGCGGGGTGAAGGCCTGTTGCTGATCACCGAGCCGATGCGAGCGCATCCGGCGATGATCGCCGGCAGGTTTGCCGGGGCCTTCGGCGGCCGCCATCTGGGGTTTGAGCCTTTCGACCAGACCACCTACCGGGCCGCGGTGAAGAGCGTCTTCGGGCAAGAACTGCTCCCCGACTTTGACCTGGCCAACGCCAACTTTCTGCTGTCCTTTGGGGCCGATTTCCTCTCAACCTGGGTCTCGCCGACCCGCTGGTCCGTGGGCTACGGCGATTTCCGGCAGGGCGAAGGCCGCACCCGGCGGGGCACTCACGTCCAGGTTGAGCCGCGTTTTTCCATGACCGCGGCCAACGCCGACAAATGGGTCCCCATCAGGCCCGGCGTTGAAGGTTACCTCGCCCTGAGTTTGGCTCAGGTGATTATGTCCGAGAATTTGCAGGCAGTCAGCGCCGATGTTAACGCTTTGACCAGCGGCCAGGGCGCGGCGGCCCTGACCGCCTTCAGTCCCGACCAGGTTGGCCCAATGTTGGACCTGCCCGAAGCGATGCTCAAGGGCCAGTCCCCGGCGGACTGGATTCGCCAGTTGGCCCGCGAATTCGCCGGAAACACGCCCGCGCTGGCCATCGGCGGCGACGGTGCCGCGGCGCACAGCAATGGCCGGTTCAACCTGGAAGCCATTTACGCCCTGAACTATCTGGTGGGCAGTGTGGGCGAGGCCGG
>DASTLM010000489.1:0-3089 GCA_035714945.1 Dehalococcoidia bacterium
CAGAACTTTTCGCGAGGTCTTCCACATACCTGTTCCCAGTAGGCCCCTGACCAAGGTCGGAAAGAAGTTCCGAAACCCGGTCATCCTGGCTCGTGAGTGGCAACATGCCCTCAATAACGGCGATGTAACCAGCGCCGCAGAACTCGCCCGATCGACAAAGGTTTCCCGCGCCCGTATCACTCAGGTTTTGAACCCCCTCCAACTATCTCCAGGTGCCCAGGAAATGATCACCTCTTCAACCACACTCCTGCCACAACCCTCCCAGTCCAGCATTTCGCCAGAGTATTTTCGGCCTTTGGAGCCAGGGGTTAGGTTTTCGGCATGAATATCAGAGTCCCGGCTGGTATCGTTCCAGTATAAGAGCAACGAATAAGTTCTAATTGTTAAATCAAGCTAAATGTATGAGATATCGATCAAACCACCTGTGAATCACCCCATCGGGCGTTCCGGCACCGTTCTGGTGCCACCTACCCAGACCAGAGGCCGGGCCGGATTCTTTGGCCGAGCAAAACTTTCCATTTTTGTCAATTTATTGGCTTCGGCCTTGAATAACAATCCGGACCACTCAGGGAGCGACTGAACGTGAAAAGCCTTTTCGAGCTCTGCATACCGAGAGAAGACGTCCTCAAGGGCACCATAAGAGAATCGGACTTTGCCGCCGACCTGGCCCAGGTCCTCAACGGAGATGCTCCCCAAGAATATCTCAATCCCAAGATTTTCTTCGCCAACACCTTCCCCACCCAGGGGCTGCGGGATCTGCTAAAGAATGTGGGTCTCAGGCTCAGCGGCCGGGGCGGGGAAGCCGCGTGCACATTTAGACTGGACACCCAGTACGGCGGCGGCAAAACCCACTCGCTAATTGCCTTGAGTCACCTGGCCAATGGCATGCAGGGTGTTGAGAATGTCGAGGAGTTCATTGACCCTCAATTGGTCCCCGGAGGTAATGTCAGGGTGGCCGCCTTCGATGGGGAGAATGCAGACCCGCTAAACGGCAGACTGCTCGCACCGGGCCTGCGGGCATTTACCCCCTGGGGAGAACTGGCCTACCATCTGGCGGGGGTCGAAGGTTACGAACAGGTCCGCCGGAGTGACATTGAGCGGGGAGCCCCTGGCGCCGATACCATACGCGCATTTTTGGCGGAAAACCAACTCTGATACTTCTTGACGAGCTTGCGGTTTACCTTCGGAAACTCAGTGGACGAAGCGAAGCGAATCAACTCACTCCCTTCTTGACCGGCCTGTTCAAAGCAGTAGAAAGCTCCCCTGGCGGGGCTCTGGTGTTTACCCTGGCCATTGGCAAAGAAGGCAAGGCCGTCGATGCCTACAGCAGCGAGAACGAATCCGTCGCCCGCTGCGTGGAAGAAGCAGAGAGCGTCGCTGGCCGCAAAGCAACATTCCTGGACCCCACCAAGGAGAACGAAACCGCCCAGGTGCTCCGGCGCAGGCTGTTTTCCAGGATTGATGATTCAGGGGCGGCTGAGGTTATCTCTGCCTACCAGGACCTGTGGGCCCGGCATTCCGACAAGCTCCCGTCCCAACGTATTCGGGAGGACCGCGTAGCCGATCTCTCAAATGGCTTCCCCCTGCACCCAGAGCTGATGAGCGTTCTCACCGACAAACTCTCCACCCTGGGCAACTTCCAGAGAGTCCGGGGGATGTTACGCCTGCTCACCCGGACCGTGGCCACGCTGTGGCAGGAACGCCCTCCGGATACCTATGCCGTCCACCTCCACCACATGGACCCTGGCTATGAGCCCATCCGCAATGAAATAGTGACCCGGTTAGGGTTGGCGAGTTTCGACCCCGCCATTCGTAATGATGTTTCTTCCAACCAGGGTGGCGCTTCGTTAGCCCAGGAGATTGACGCCCGCGCCTATGCCGGGCTGCCGCCCTATTGCTCGATGGTCGCCCGCAGTACCCTCTGGCATACCTTCGCTCATAACGAGCCCTTGAAAGGTGTCTACGAGCCAGATCTGAGGTACACGGTTTTAGGACCGGGACTGGAAGTTGACTTTATCGACGACGCCCGCAAAAGGTTTATGGCGGAATCAGCCTACCTTGACGACCGCCCCAATGTGGCGCTTCGTTTCAACGTGGAAGTGAACATTAACCAGTTGATCCGGCGCCAGGAGACCCAGGTAGACCCTGATGACGCCAGGACCGAACTTCGCGACCGAATCCTGGGCATCTTTAAATGCAGGGCTCTCAATCTGGTGCCCTTCGCTGGAGGCCCATATGACGTCCCCGACGACCTGGGTGATGGTCGCCCCTACCTGATTCTGATCAATCACGATGCGGAAGCGGTACGAAACGAGGCTTCACAGGTGCCGGAACTGGCCGAAAGAATATTCCGCTTCAAGGGCGCCCAGAACGATTTTCGCCAACTGCAGAATAATCTGGTGTTCCTGATTGCTGATGAAGCATTGAAGGAGGACATGCGGGGTAAGATGGTCCGGCGATTGGCGCTGGTGGCCATGAACCAACCCCAGCGCCTCGGTGAGCTGGCCGAGCACCAGCAACAAAAAATCAAAGAATTGTGCCAGCGCTCCGAACAGGAACTCGCCCTGGCCATTCAGCACTGCTACCGGCATCTGTTTTTCCCATCCCGCAACAACCGGGTGGAGGGTTCCAGTATCGACCTGGGCCACACCGCATTCGAGATACAGTCGGCTTCTGACACCCCTGGAGTAGGTGAACTCCAGATCTTGCGGGCCCTGGACGAAAACCAGAAGCTGCTGCGCAAAGACGACCATCCTCTGGCTCCCAATTACATCCGAGACATGACCCCCCTGAAGCTGGGCCAGATGACCACGGCCGAATTGCGCAACGAATTCCGCAAAGACCCCCGCCTGCCCATCATGTTGGGGGACGACAATTTTGTCACCATGGTGCGCCACGGCATTGAACAGCAAGCATTCGTTTACCGCAGCGGAGATCTGCTCCTTGGTCCTGGAGACCCCTGGGCTGAGGTCAAAGTTGATCAGCAGTCGATTCTATTTACCATGACTTATGCAACAGAGCATGGCATCTGGCCTCGCCCGGTTCAAACACAGCCCCCGACCGGGCCAACCGGCGGCGGACCAGGCGTG
>DASTLM010000490.1:0-5774 GCA_035714945.1 Dehalococcoidia bacterium
GGGCCCGGTCAGCGGCGGCCAGGCTCTCGCTGATCCGCTCCGAGCGCTGGTCCATCGCCCGCAGCAGCGGCTTGTAGGCCAAGTAGTAGAGGACCACCAGCAGGATGCTGAAGTTCACTACATATACTATCAGTGTGGGTAGATTGACCCCTAGTTGTGTCACTTAATTCCCCTTGCGGTTGCGGGCACTAGCTTGTCTGGTAGACGAACAGCAGGATGACCGACACGATCAGCGCATAAATTCCCAGCGCCTCGGCGAAGGCAATGGCCAGGATCATGTTGGTGGTGATCGAACCCGCCGCCTCCGGATTGCGTCCGATGGCGTTCATCGCGCCGGCTCCCAGAATACCGATACCAATACCCGGTCCAATCACGCCAACGGCGATGGCCAGACCGGCCGCCAGCAATTTTGCCGCCTCTGCATCCAAGGCCGCTTGCAAAAGAACCATACCCATAAATGCCAGATCCATATCTGCCAAGCCTCCTAAGTTTTGCCCTGACTCGTATCCAGCCCTGACTCGTATCCCGGTCAATGCTCCTGGTGGCTCACCGCCACCGACAGGAACACCAACGTCAGTCCCGCGAAGATCACCGACTGGATCAGACCGACCAGCAATTCCAGTCCATAAACAAAGTTGGTAGCCACCAGCGGGACCAGGAAGGTGATCATCACCACCAGGATTTCGCCCGCGGTCATGTTCCCGAATAGCCTGAAGGTGAAGCTGACCATCCGAATCAGTTCGCTGACCAGCTCCAGCAGTCCCACAAAAACATCGATCAGTCCCTGAAAGGGCCCCTTCTTGATAATGCTGCCAAAAGCGAAGAACTTGGTCAGGTAACCAAATCCATGGGCCTTGAACCCCCACACTTCTACGAACACGAAGGATACCAACGCCAGCGCCAGCGGCATATTCAAATCAGTCCCGGCGGGCCGCAGCAGATGCACTTTGATCAGGTCATCGCCTGGACCCACGAAGCCCAGGAACTGGTAGAAGGGCAACAGCCCCAGCCAGGCGTTGAACAGTACAAAGAAGAAGATGGTGGCCACGATGGGAAAGGCTTTGCGGGCCATATCCCGGCCCAGGACCGCGCTGGAGAAATTGATGATGGCCTCGAAGGAGGACTCGATAACGCTCTGGAAGCGACCGGGCACCAGGCTTTTCTTACCCGCCCCCAGGACGAAGAACAGAATGATTACAACGCTGGCAAACCAGGCCGACAGCATGGTGTTGGTGATGGCGAATTCACCGAGGTCGAGGGGGGTTGAATGGGCTTCCTCTGGTCCGCCAGCCGCTTCGTGCCCACCGGCAGGTGCCGGCGCGGGAGGCTCGGCCGGGCTGGCGTTCTCGGTGGCGGTTGAGGTGAGGCCCAGGTGCAATTCACGCTTCGAAGCCGGAAAGATTGGTTGGGGAGGCAGGTGGATTTCGGGTTGGGGAATCAGGGTATCAGACTTCAGGATAGCGGAGCCAATGGCCCCTCGGACCACCCCGAATAATAGCAGCACCACCAATACCAGACCGACGACTAACAATAGTCTTTTCGCTGCAGCGGCCGCCAGCACTTAGTGGTCCCTCCTTTTCCGGTTCATCTCTTGACTCTTGGCCCCGTAGAGCACCGGCAACACCATCTTATATACGCCCCAGAAGGCCGCCGCGCTACCCAATACTATGCCCAACAAAGTGAATACGAACACTGTGCCCAGCAGCTTATCCAGAAACACTCCGCCCACAACACCGATCACAATGCAGGCCGCCACGTACCAGCCCAGGCCAGTCAACCGCAGGGCCACTGCCCACCAGGGGGTGCCCTTCACGAAACCTCGTGAATACTATCACTAGCTTTTTCAAAAGTCAATTGACGCAAGATGCAACGAAATCTGGTCAAAAACCTACGAAAAAACCCCAGCAAAACTGAAGCTGGGGCCGTAATCACCAAATTGCCAGAAATAGCCTTAAGTCATGGTCCCCCGGCTTGTTGCTTGCCGAAGTCCTCCAGGTCCAGGTTATTAATGAAGTCGGTGAACGCTGACATGCGGCGCAATTCTTCTTCATCAACGTGGGCCGACACCCCCTTGCCCGGCCGCTCCGGGACGATTGGCTTGCCAGTGTCTTTGTCCAACATGATACCAGCTTTGTCCATCACCGTTTCTTCGGCAAAAATCGGCACCTGCATGCGTACCGCCAGGGCCATGGCATCGCTGGGCCGGGAGTCAATCTCTTTGAGGTCACCATTCATCTGAATCACAATCTTGGCGTAGAAAGTATCGTTCTGCAGATCGCTCACCAGGATGTGCTTGACCTTCCCACCCAGAGTGTCGATCACTGCCCGGAGCAAGTCATGGGTCAACGGTCGCGGCACGCTCAGGTCCTGCAGTTTCACCGCAATAGCATCCGCTTCCGCCGGTCCAATCCATATCGGTAGATACCGGTCGGACCCCTTCTGCTTCAGGATCACCACCCGCTGGTAGTTCATCGGACTGACACGTATGCTGTCAACATTCATCTCCAGCATGTAACTGCCTCCATACTCTCCCTGGCCACTGGAAAAATTGTATTCCCCGCCCAATTCTAATGTCAACCCGGCCCTGGTCCAGCTCCTGGCCCTGCCATCGGACCCTTCCGTCTTTGAGCCGGTCTGTTCCCGGGCTGTCGGACACTCCGAAAGTCTGACAGGGACAGTATAATCGCAAACGAAGGGTTTGGGAGGTATTTCAGGGTGACTTTCCAGGGCAATCGCATCTTCCTGAAGGCAGACCATCCGCTAGCAAATCCGGTGAGGTCTGGGCCATACCGGCATTCCGGCGGAAGCCGCAACCCAGGGGAATATAACCAGACACCGGCGGAAGCCGGTGTGACGGGTGACCCACTACGAGGCAAGGTGCGATTGCCCTGGGGTAAATCCAGCATTGACCCGGTACCCGAGAGAGGGAGTGTATAATCAAGACGCCTGGCAACACCCAAGTACAAACCCCGAAGAGGTGCCCGACATGCCCGACCTGGAAAAGTTCAGAGTCCCCTGGGAAAAAACCTGCTGGAGTTGTGGGGTGGGTTCGCTGGATTTCCAGTGCACCGACGAGCTGACTCCCCTGGACCATTTCATCGGCCAAGACCGGGCGTTGCAGGCCCTTCGCTTTGGACTGGAAATCGAGAAGCCGGGTTACAACCTATTCGTCACCGGGCTTACCGGCACCGGGAAGGCCAGTGCGATCAAGGCTCACCTGGAAACCATCTCCCAGGAACTGCGACAGAGAACGAATCAAGTCCCCCTCAGCGACTGGTGCTACGTCTACAACTTTGAAGACCCGGACACGCCCAATGCCATCAATTTACCCAGGGGCATGGGACGTTCTTTTCGTCAGCGCCTCAGCCGAATCCTGGAAGAACTCCGTCAACAGGTACCGGCTGTTTTCAAAAGCGAGGAATACCTGCGGCAGCTCCGGGAGCAAGAAGAGGCCGGTCGTCAGGCCACCCAGGAAGCAATGTCAACCCTGGAACAGGCCGCGGAGGCGGCGTCTTTCCTGATCCAAATGACTCCTTCGGGCATGACCATATTCCCGATGCGGGAAAACCGGCCAATGACTGGCGAAGAATATCAGCAGTTGGCCGTGGAGGAAAGACGCAGCATCGACCAGAAGCGCAACGCTTTGCTGCAACAGACGCAGGACACCATGAGCCTGATCCGGGATGGGGAGAAAGAGACTTCGGACAATATCCGGGCCCTGGAACGGGTGGTCGCCAGTGAGCGGATCTATAGCGTCTTTCAAGAGCTGATGGACTCGTTCCAGGACCTGCCCGAAGTCTGGGAATATCTCAATCGCCTCATTGACTACTTGCTGGATAATCTCAACATCTTCCGAGAGCCTGACCCCACCACCCCGCAATTGATGCTGCCCACTCCCAACTCTCCCTTTGGCGGCCCGGCCCATCGAAATCCCTTCTTACCCTTTGAGGTAAACGTCCTGGTCGATGAGAGTGGCATCACCACCGTCCCCATCATAATCGAGCCCAATCCCAACTGGGGAAATCTTTTTGGCCGCATCGAACGGCGGGCCAGCTTTGGAACTTATGTCAGCGATCACACGATGCTGAAGCCAGGGGCCGTCCATTTGGCCAATGGCGGCTACCTGGTGCTGAACGCCAGAGACTTGTTGACCTATCCGGGGGTGTGGGAAGGCCTGAAGCGAGTCATACGCAACCAGGAAATCAGGCTGGAGGACCCCCTGGCCGAGGCTGGATTCTTTATTCCCCAGGGGATGCGCCCGGAGCCGATCCCCTTGAACCTGAAGGTGATTATCACCGGGGATGAAACGCTGTATCGAGCATTGACCAGCCTGGATTATGAAGATTTTGGGGACCTGTTCAAGGTTAAGGCTGAGTTTGACTCGCGAATTGACATTACCCGGGAAAATCTGGACGCCTACGCCGCTTTTATCTGCCGCACCTGCGAAGAGGAAAAGCTCCTGCCTTTCGATTCCGGCGGGGTGGTCCGGGTTATGGAGCATTCGGCCCGCACGGTAGCCGACCAGACCAAGCTGTCGTCCCGGTTCGGACAGATCAAGGACCTCCTGATTGAAGCCGATTACTGGGCGAGGAAGGCAGCCGGCCAGCGGGTGCTGGCACAGCATGTCACCCAGGCGGTCAGCCAGAAGATTTACCGGCTAAATCTGGTCGAAAAACGGCTGGAAGAGATGATCGCCGAAGGAACATTGCTGATTGATTTGACCGGTGCGGTTATCGGCCAGGTCAACGGCCTGGCCGTCTTCGACCTGGGAGATTTCGCCTTTGGCAAACCCAGCCGCATCACCGCCCAGACCTATGCCGGGCGCGGTGGAGTAATCAATATCGAACGAGAAGCCGCCCTCAGTGGCCGCACCCACGACAAGGGAGTTTTGATACTTAGCGGGTATCTGGGGGCCAAATACGGTCAAGACCGACCGCTAACTCTATCGGTCAGCCTGGCTTTCGAGCAGTCCTATGACGGTGTGGACGGCGACAGCGCATCCTCCACGGAATTGTACGCCATCTTGTCCAGCCTGTCGGGTGTCCCGCTGCAGCAGAACATTGCAGTCACCGGTTCGGTGAACCAGAAGGGAGAGATCCAACCCATTGGCGGCGTCAATCAGAAGATTGAGGGCATGTTTGACGTCTGCCGGCTGGCCGGCTTGACTGGCGATCAGGGAGTTATGATTCCCCACCAGAACGTCAAGAACCTGATGCTGCGGGAGGACCTGGTGGCAGCGATCCGCGACGGGAAGTTTCACATCTACGCGGTGAGCACCATTGACGAAGGGATTGGAATTCTTACCGGCCAGGAAGCTGGGGAACGACAACCCGACGGCTCCTACCCGGTTGGCAGCATCAGTTACCTGGTAGACCGGCGTCTGCAGGAGCTGAGCCAGTCGATGCGCGGGCATTACGGTGACCTGCTTTCGGCGGCCACCTGAACTGATGCCAAAGTGGCATCTACGTGGATTCATTCTTCAGCCTTGCGGGTTTCACCTCGGCTCTTGTATCTAGGCGGCCGGGTCAAACCATTGAGGGGGTTAGCGACGAGGATGGTCCGTTACACCTCAGGGACAACTGGACCACCCCCGTGCCGTCGGGATCAGGTTAATCGTTCATCGCGGTGCTACGACCGGAGCCGACAGCGCTGCTGACCAGGGCATTGCCGGCCAGCAGGTCAATGCCTTTGCGGACTGAACCGTTCAGGCTGTTCAATTCCCTTTCAAAGGCCCGCAGGGCGCGCAGGGCGTAGGCATCGGCCTCGGTCCGCTT
>DASTLM010000491.1:0-5321 GCA_035714945.1 Dehalococcoidia bacterium
CAATGGAACAGCGGCAGGTACATCAGGATAACGTCCCTGGGGGTCATACCCATGCGATTGGCACCGTCAATCAAGGTACGCTGGATACGGTGGTTGTGCATCACTCCCTTGGGGAAGCCGGTGGTGCCCGAAGTGTACAGCAGCAGCACCGTGTCGTCGGGATTCACGGCCCTTTCCCGCAGTTCAAGCTGGCCGGAAGAGACTTCATCGGCGGCCGCCATGACATCATCCCAGTCCAGGGTTCCCGCCCGTTGGCCCTCTCCCAGCACCACCACCCTCTTCAACACCGGAAACCCGGCGGCCCGGAGACCGCCCGAGTTGCCGGCATTGATCTCCGGGCAGACTTCTTCGATCATGCCCAGGTAGTTGACCGGCCCGGAGCAGTCCTGGGCAATCAGGGTGGTGCTGTCCGACTGGCGCAGGACATATTCGGTGTCGGTGGTACGGAAGCGGGTGTTTATTGGAACCAGCACAGCTCCGATTTTGGCCACGGCGTACAGGGTGTAAAGCCATTCGGGACGGTTGGTCATCCACAGTGATACCTTGTCCCCTGGTTGGACTCCCAGATGGATCAGCCCACGAGCAGTGCGGTTGACCTGGCCTTGAATCTGCGCGAAAGTCCAGCGCTGGCCCTCAAAGCACAACGCCTCCCGGGAACCAAAACGCTGGGCTGCGTTGTCCAGAAGGGCGCCAAGAGTGCGTTTCTCAAACCATTCAGTCATGTGGGCGCTCCATGACACGAGCTATATCATATTCCCATGAACCACTGGTTGAACTGGCCCGCCCGCTGGCGATCACCGTCTACCACCCGCCGCCCGAGACCAATGGCAGCCGCAAACGCTGGAAACGTAACACTTCGCACCGGACGCCAGGTGGGCCGCCACGTCAGCCACCTTCCAACGGGAACATGCCCCTGGTTGACTCCACTAACCGGGTGCTTCTCCCGCAAAATCGGGAGTATCAGGCCCTAGTCATGGAACAGATCCCCCACCGATTGACCTTTGTGGATTCGCTGGATGGCCTCCCCCAACAAAGAAGCCACCGATAAAACAGTTATCTTACCGTTGCGCTTGCCAGCAGGAACCGGGACAGTATCGGTGACCACAACCTCCTGGAAGTTGCTTTTCGCGATAATTCCGGGCGCCGCTTTAGAAAATACCGGGTGCGTCGCACAGCAGAACACTTCAGTCACTCCGGCTTCGACCAGGGCCCTGGCGGCGTTGACCACGGTTCCCCCGGTGAGAATTTCGTCGTCGAAGGTCAGCGCGGTTTTCCCCTTGACATCACCGATAACGTTCAGAATCTCGGTGCGGTCGTGGTTGCCCAATCGCCGTTTTTCGATAATGGCCAGGGGCGCGTTGAGACTTTCAGCCACGTCCCGGGCACGTTTACTGATACCAATGTCCACCGCCACCACCACCAGGTCGGAAATCTCCTTGGCCCTGAAGTAGCGGGTCAGGATGGGCATTGCGGTCAGTTCATCCACCGGGATGTTGAAGAAGCCCTGAATCTGGCCGGCGTGGAGGTCAACGGTCAGAATGCGGTCGGCACCCGCGGCAGTCAGCAGGTCGGCCACCAGCCGCGCGGTGATGGGCACTCGGGGCTGGTCCTTCTTGTCGGTGCGGCCGTAGCCGTAGTAGGGCATCACCGCGGTGATGCGACCCGCCGACGCCCGCTTGCAGGCGTCAATCGTAATCAGCAGCTCCATCAAATTGTCGTTGACCGGAGCGCAGGTGGGTTGAATGATGAATACATCCCGTTGGCGAATGTTTTCCAAAATACGGACAAAGGTGTTGTCGTTGGCAAATTTGAAGGCTTCCGACTTGCCCACCGGAATCTCCATATACTGGCAGACCGCTCTGGTTAATTCGGGATGGGCCGTACCCGAGAAAACCTTTAGCTCATCGATTACCAGGTCCATTACGCACCCTCGTACTTGGGCTGCCTCGATTCTCGGAAGGCGGCGGTGCCTTCCGCATGGTCTTTGGAAGTCAGGGTGATGGTCTCAGCCGCGGCGGCCATTTTCATCGCCGTTTCCAGGTCAAACTCCAGGCCTTTGTAAAGCATTAGCTTGGATAGCCGGATAGCGATGGGAGGTCCCTTGGCGATCTTGCGGGCCATTTCCAGAGTGACGCTCTCCAGTTCATCTTCGGGCACCAGGTGGTTCAGGAATCCCAGCCGGTGCGCTTCTTCAGCCTCCAGAAAGTCCCCGGTGAACAGCATCTCGGCGGCCTTGCCAATGCTGCCCAGCATCCGGGGATAGAGCCAGGTGCCGCCAAAGCCGGGGAACAAGCCAATGCGCACGTAAGCCACCATGAACCGCGCTCGGGGCGTCCCGATCCGAATGTCGCAACCGCAGGTCAAGTCGAACCCGGCACCCACCGCTGCGCCGTTTATCATGGCAATGACCGGCTTTTCCATCCGCTGTAGCGCCAGCATGAAACGTTGAGTGCGCTTGAAGGCCCGCCGAATGTCGTCCACATTATCGGTAACCCAGGTACCCGGCTCGCTGCCGCCGCGTAACTGCTCCAGGTCGCCGCCCGCGCAGAAGACCCGGCCAGCGCCGGTGAAGATCAACACCCGTATGGAATCGTCGTTCTCCACCGCTTCAATTGCGTCACCAATCTCGTCCTGCATCACGTCGTTGAGGGCGTTGCGCCGTTCCGGCCGGTTCAGAGTGAGCGTAGCGATGTGCTCTGCGGGGTCTTTTTCCAGGATAATGTACTGATAGTCTGGCATTCCGTCCCTCCGGGGCCAAGCCGATTATAGCACAGGGAGTATACCCGTAATAGGGAGATTTTGAGGTTGGTTGGGACGATTAGGCAGCGCCATTTCCCGCTGGGAGAAGGGCAGGGGGTGAGGGCACCCCAGCCGAGACGTACCCAAAATCGGCCAGGTGGGGTATCATGGGTGTAGCCCAAATCAACAGGTGCCGCGTTAATGTTCAGCTATTTAGACCACCTGGAATGCACTCAGTGTGGCAAAACTTATCCTCACACCCAACTGAGCAGGATCAGCCTCTGCTGCGGCAAAGTGCTCTTCGCCCGCTATGACCTGCCCCGGATGCGTCGAGAAGTGGACCGCAATTCCTGGCAAGACCGGGTGACCACCATGTGGCGGTTCTCGGACCTGCTGCCGGTGGAGGATCCCAACAACGTGATAACCCTGGGCGAGGGGGCCACACCCTTGTTGCGGGCGCCCAATTTAGAAAAGATACTGGGCTTGAGCCGCCTGTACATCAAGGAGGAGGGCCTCAACCCCACTGGTTCCTTCAAAGCCAGAGGCATATCAGCGGCGGTGTCCCGGGCCTTTGAGTTAGGGGCCACCGGTTTCACCATGCCCTCAGCAGGCAACGCGGCCGGCGCGGCGGCGGCTTACGGGGCGCGAGGCGGCCTCCCGGTCAAGGTCTTCATGCCCAGGGACGCTCCCACCGCCAACAAGAAAGAGTCGGTGCTGGCCGGTTCCGAAGTGAACCTGGTGGACGGTCTGATCAGCGACGCCGGGCGCATATCGGTTGCGGTGGCCGACGAACAGAACCTGTTCGACCTGTCCACCCTGAAAGAGCCATACCGGGCCGAGGGCAAGAAGACGATGGGCCTGGAAATCGCCATGCAGTTGGACTGGAAGATGCCCGACGCCATCATCTATCCCACCGGCGGCGGCACTGGCATCATCGGCATGTACAAGGGTTTCCAGGAATTGCTGGAGCTGGGCTGGATCGAGGGCGTACCGCCCAAGTTCATCGCGGTGCAGGCCAGCGGCTGCCAGCCCATCGTAAAAGCCTTCCAGGAAGGAAAGCATTCGGCGGAACCCTGGCCCAACGCCGCCACCATTGCCGACGGGCTACGGGTCCCGGGTCCCTTCGCCGATTATCTGATCCTTCGGGCCATCAGAGAAACCGGCGGCACCGCCCTGGCCGTCGAGGACGCTGAGATGGTGGGTGCCATGTACGAACTGGCGGCCACTGAAGGAATCATCGCCTGCCCCGAAGGCGCGGCCACGCTGGTGGGCCTGAAGCACCTGTTGGAGCAGGGCTTCCTTCAACCAGACGAGACCATAGTTTTGCTGAACACCGGGTCCGGCTACAAGTATCTGGACTTGATCAAAGACTCCGCGTGATGGGATCATCCCGGTACCCTGAAACGACGGCAATGAATGCCTGGTAATACGCCCGAAGGATTCCCCCTGGGGGTGATTTTGGAAGTAGTGCTCAGCTCTCCCCGAGGCTTCTGCGCCGGAGTGGTGCGGGCGATCGAAGTAGTCGAGTTGTGCCTGAAACGGTACGGCCCTCCCATCTACGTAAAGCATCAGATCGTCCATAACCCCTACGTGGTAGCTGAATTAGAAAGCAAGGGAGCCGTCACCGTCGAGAATGTGGAAGAAATCCCCCCCGGCTCGCGGGTCGTGTTCTCGGCCCATGGCTCACCCCCCGAAGACTTCGAGAAGGCGGCCCAGCGAAATTTAACGGTAATCGATGCCGTTTGCCCGCTGGTAACTCGCGTGCACAATGAGGCCAGGAAGTACCATCGGGAAGGCAAGCGGGTCTTGCTGGTGGGCCACCAGGGACATCAAGAAGTGCGGGGCACCATGGGACAGGTGCCCATGACCCTGGTAGGGGATGCCGCCAACAGTGAGATCCCCCCCTGGGACGCCCAATCTGAAGTAGCGGTGCTGACTCAGACTACTTTGTCGGTAGGTGACACCGCCAATGCGATCAAAGCAATTCGAGACCGTTTCCCCAGGGCGGTGGTACGTACCGACATCTGCTACGCCACCACGAACCGGCAGCAGGCGGTGAACGAGATGACCTCATTGGTTGACCTGGTGCTGGTGATTGGCGCTGAGAACAGCTCCAATTGCAACCGCCTGCGGGAACTGGCCGAGACTGCCGGTGTTCCCGCCTACCTGATCAACTGCCCGGAGGAGATCGACCCTTCCTGGCTAATGGGCATCGCAAAAATTGGAATTACTTCCGGCGCGTCTACTCCAGAAGTGCTGGTCGAAAGCGTGATCCAAGCCTTGAACCCGGAAAAGGTGACTCTGCTGGCCGGGGTGGAGGAGGATGTTTCCTTCACCTTGCCCCGAGAATTACGCTGATCGTGCCGCAAGAGGAGCGGGTCCCCAGCTACCGCCCGCTCCTGGTGAGACTGCCGGGCCACAGCGCCCCATGATTTCTCGCCCTATCTCGCCGGCATCCCGTTGTCTCCCCGCCGGTCTCAGGTCCTAATCTTGCCATGTTTCGTTCACTTCAGCGGCCGGGAGAACCGGTTTCAGTTGCGCGACGGATATTTTCAATCCCCACATTGATCTCCCTGGCCCTG
>DASTLM010000492.1:0-5745 GCA_035714945.1 Dehalococcoidia bacterium
GGGATGAGCCTGTCCGGGCCACGCCCAGAAGCGGCGTGAAGGTGTCCGATGGGGTGGCGGACGACGTCCTGGAAAAGCCAGCACCCAACTCCGACCAGGGGCTAAAGCGAGGCTCACCCACTTAGAGTTTTTTCCTCGGCGGCCAGCAGCTTGCGCAGTTCCAGCATTTCGTCCCGCAAAGCGGCGGCTTTCTCAAACTCCAGGTTGCGGGCCGCATCTTTCATCTGAAATTCCAGGTCCTTCACCACCCGGAACATGTCGTCCCGGGACATTTCCTGCCGCGCCACCTGGTAGCCGGCCTTGCCCTCGGCGACCATCCTGATGCTTTCGGTGATGTCGTGGACCGCCTTGTGGATGCTCTTCGGCTCGATGCCGTGCTCCCGGTTGAAGATGTCCTGAAGTTCCCGGCGGCGGGAGGTCTCGTCGATGGCCCGCTTCATCGAGTCGGTGACCCGGTCGGCGTACATGATGACATGGCCCTCAGCGTGGCGCGCGGCCCGGCCCATAGTCTGGACCAGCGCGGTGGTGGAGCGCAGGTAGCCCTCTTTGTCGGCGTCCAGAATGGCCACCAGGCTGACCTCGGGCAGGTCCAGGCCCTCGCGCAGCAGGTTGATGCCCACGATCACGTCATAGACGCCCAGGCGCAGGTCCCGCAGAATCTCGATGCGGTTCAGGGTGTCGATGTCCGAGTGCAGGTAGTGGTTGCGGATGCCCATCTCCGACAGGTAATCGGCCAGTTCCTCGGCCATGCGCTTGGTCAGGGTGGTTATCAGAACTCGCTGGCCATTATTCACTCGCAGGCGGATCTGGTGCAGCAGGTCGTCGATCTGGCCGGTGGTGGATTTGACCTCAACGGTGGGGTCCAGCAGGCCGGTGGGCCGGATCACCTGCTCCACGACGGCGGAGCTGTGCTCCATTTCGTAGGGGCCTGGGGTGGCCGACACGAACACCACCTGGTTGGCGCGTTGTTCGAACTCGCCGAAGTTCAGCGGCCGATTGTCCACGGCCGAGGGCAGCCGGAAGCCGTAGTCCACCAGCGTGGTCTTGCGGGCCACGTCGCCGTGGTACATGCCGCGCACCTGGGGCAGCGTCATGTGGGACTCGTCGATGAACATCAGGTAGTCTTCCGGGAAATAGTCCAGCAGCGTCCAGGGAGTGGAACCGCAGGAAACGGCGAACTTGCCGCCCTGGTGGCTGTGGCGGCGGGCCAGGTGGCAGGAGTAGTTCTCGACGCCGTGGCAGAACCCGGCCTCCCGCAGCATTTCCAGGTCATAGTTGGTGCGCGATTCCAGGCGGGCTGCCTCCAGAATCTTGTTTTGGCCCCGCAGGTCTCTCAGCCGCTCATCCAGTTCGATCTCAATGTCCTTCACCGCCAGGTCAACGCGTTCCTGGGTGGTGACGAAGTGCTTGGCCGGAAAAATCATGGTCTCCTGACGCCGGGCCAGGAGTTCGCCGGTCAGCGGGTCGATTTCGGTGATCTTCTCCACCTCGTCGCCGAAGAACTGGATGCGCACCGCCAGTTCTTCATAGGCCGGGACAATCTCCAGAGTGTCGCCCCGTACCCGGAACTTGCCGCGAGCCAGGTCAAAGTCGTTGCGCTCGTACTGCATGTCCACCAGTTGCCGGAGCAGACGGCTGCGGTCGCGGATCTCGCCCACCTCCACCTTGGCCACCAGGCTGAAGTAGTCGGACGGGTCGCCCAGACCGTAAATGCAAGACACCGAGGCCACGATGAGCACATCCCGACGGGTCAGCAGCGACGTGGTGGCCGACAGGCGTAGTTTGTCCAGTTCCTCATTGACGCTGGCGTCCTTCTCCACATAGGTGTCCGACTGGGGCACGTAGGCTTCCGGCTGGTAGTAATCGTAGTAGGAGACGAAGTATTCCACCGCGTTGTGCGGGAAGAATTCCTTGAACTCCGAGGCTAGCTGGGCAGCCAGAGTCTTGTTGTGGGCCAGCACCAGGGTGGGCCGCTGCACCTGTTGGACGATGTTGGCCATGGTGAAGGTCTTGCCGCTGCCGGTGACCCCCAGCAGGGTCTGGTGGGAGACACCTTCCTGGACCGCCTTGACCAACTGTTCCACCGCCCGGGGCTGATCGCCGGTCATCTGGAAGTCGGACACTAGCTGAAATTCAGGCATGGTGGGACTCCTGGGACGCACTAACCATAGGAATTATACCTGATCCGGAATACCCCATATGTACCCCTGATAGACTTTAGGCCCTTCGCCCCTCAGTCCTCGGTAAGGCGTCGGTAAGGCGGGAAGATATACTTTATTGGTCTCATTATGCAGCTTCTCAACCCTGAAGATTAATCCATCATACAGACTACCGGAAACATTGTCAGGCTGATATTTCTAATTTGTTGACGGTAAATTAATTCTCTGGTATCCTGCTCGACATAATAAAGTACATACATTGTTATAAAATAATTATACATTTAGTATCTGATTAAGTGCATGGTCATTTGAGCGAGCTGGACCCTCCCCAAATTAATCTGGCCGGCCTGTCGGACCTGGAGGGAACCATCGCACTGCTGGTGGATACCGGAGTTATTCCGTAAAGCTAAAGATTGGCGGCGATATCTCAAATATGAGGACACTTCCGGCCAGCGCCCTGGCGTTGTTTGTGCTCCTCGCCGTGGCTTACGTCGGGTCCATTGGCCTGCGGGCGTCGTGGGATGCCGCCATCACCGGCGACGAGCCTTTTTACCTCCTGACCAGCCAGAGTCTGTTGCAGGACGGCGATCTGGACCTGACCCAACAATACCAGCAGCGTTCATACGAATCATTCTTCGACCACCCGGATGGTCTCTGGCGGCAGTCGGCGATGCGGGAGGATGGCTCCCTGCTCAGCCCGCACGATCCGGGACTGTCCATTCTGTTAATCCCAGGGTTTGCCATTGGCGGATTACCGGGAGTGCAGGTCCAGCTTCTGATAATGGCGGCGTTGACCTTTACGTTGACCTACCTTCTGATCGCGCGAATCACCGGAGAGATCTGGTGGAGTTGGCTCGCGGTGGCAATGGTGGGGTCCAGCGCCAGTGCCTTCGTCTATGCCACCGAGGTCTACCCGGAGATGCCCGCCGCGCTGTTCCTGATCGCGTCCCTGTTGCTGGTGCAGTGCAGGAGTCTCCCGTCTAGAGGCCTCGGAATTGGATGGCGGGGATTGCTGTTGACGGCATTGCTGAGCGCGATGGTCTGGCTGGGGGTCAAGTACGCGCCGCTGGCCGGTCTGGTGGCGTTGTGGGGGCTGTGGCAAATGGATGCGCGGGCGCGGGTTACGCTGTTGATCACCGGCGGAATCAGCGCGGTCCTTTTCCTGGGGTTTCATCTCAGGACTTTCGGGGCCCTCACTCCCTACAGTGTGGGTCTGGTGTATGCCGGCGATTCCACGCTTTCCGTGCTGGGACAGCATTTCGGAACACCTGACCGGGCCTACCGCGTGATCGGCCTGTTCGTCGACCGCCGGTTCGGCATTGGGCGTTGGGCGCCGGTGCTCTTGACGGCCCTGCCCGCGATGGCCTGGCTCTGGAGCAGAAGCTCACTGTCAAGGCTGGTGTTAAGCCTCATCGCCGCCCAGTTGTTCCTGGCTACCTTCCTGGCGGTAACCATGATGGGTTGGTGGTTCCCTGGCCGCACCATGATCACGGTATTACCGTTATTCGCCCTGCCGCTGGCGTTGCTGCTGGTACGGCTCCCTCAATGGGGGAGGTTAGCAATTGGGCTACTGGCAATTTACACTCTGGCGATAACCTTTGCCCTGGCTATCGCCGGGCACACTGGCGAGATTGCCATCGCAGTCGACCCGTTCAACCTGAAGGCCCCCCTGTTTCAGATTCCTTCGCCAGTCTACCCTGACTACCGGTCCTGGACGGTTCAGACCTGGTTGTTGACCGGCGGCTGGCTGTTGACCGCCGCTGGCGCGGTGGCTCTGGTGGGCAACCTGCCGGGGAAATTGATCGGCGGGTTCTGGCAGCAAACCCCCGGCGGTCGGGCCGGGGCATCGGCATCGCCCTGAGCTGGTATACTGCACCAGATATTGGTTAGCGTTTTGCTGAGTTGAAGGCCGTCCGAAAAATTCAAACCGCCCTTCGTGCCCGGCCGGTGAGCTCCAAACGGCCGCCAGCCATTGTCTGGCTACCGTCCCTCCTGGCGTGTCTGTTCCTGCTCCTTTCGCCGGCATATCTGGTGCTACGCACCCTGGACGCCGGCAGCGAAGCCTGGGACCTGCTGTTTAGACTCCGAGTTTTGCAGATTTTGCTGAGGACCCTGGGCCTGGTTTTCAGTGTCACCCTGGCATCGGTGGCGCTGGCAATCCCTCTAGCCTGGCTGATGGTCCGCACCGACCTCCCCCTGCGCCGAATGTGGCGCGTGGTGCTGCCGTTGCCCCTGGTCGTGCCCAGCTACGTCGGTGCCCTGGTCGCGGTGTTAGCTTTAGGCCCCCGGGGGATGTTGCAGGGGCTGTTACAAGCTCCCTTTGGAATCCAACGACTGCCGGACATCAGCGGCTTTCCCGGAGCCTTCCTGGTCCTCAGCCTGCTCAGCTATCCCTACGTGCTGCTGACGGTGCAGGCCGCATTGTGGCGGATGGACCCGGCGCTGGAGGAAAGTTCCAAGGGGCTGGGTTACGGCGGCTGGGCCACCTTCGGCAAGATCATCCTGCCGCTGCTGCGCCCCGCCATCGCCTCCGGCGGTCTGCTGGTGGCCCTCTATACCCTCAGTGACTTTGGCGCGGTCTCGCTGTTACAGTATGAGACCTTCACCTGGGCGATATTTGCGCAGTACGAAAGTGGGATGAACCGCATTTTGGGAGCGGCGATGTCCCTGGCCCTGGTGGTGGTGGCGTTGAGCCTGGTGGGCCTGGAAGGTATCTCGCGTAGCCGCTCTCGATATTACCGGAGCGACCAGGGAGTTGCCCGGCCAGCAACGATCACACCCCTGGGCCAGTGGAAGTGGGCCGCCGAAGGGTACTGCGCCGTCGTCGCCACGTCGGCCCTGGTGCTACCCATGGCGGTCCTGGGGTTCTGGGTGGTGCGGGGCGTGTCATCGGGGGAGCCTTTTCTGTTGCTTTGGGGAGCGATGCGCAACTCCCTCTACGTTTCCGGGCTGGCGGCAGGAGCGGCGATCATCGCGGCCATGCCGGTGGCAATTCTGACCGTGCGATTTCCAGGAATATTCAGCACCTTCCTCGAACGCATAACCTATGTCGGGTTCGCCTTGCCGGGCATTGCGGTGGCCCTGGGACTGGTCTTCTTCGGGGCCAATTACGCTCCGGTCCTTTATCAGACCCTGGGGCTGCTCGTCCTGGCCTATGTCGTGCTATTTCTGCCAGCGGCGGTGGGTGCCACCCGCACGTCTCTCCTGCAGATGAGTCCCAACGTCGAGCAGGCCGCCCGCAGCTTGGGACGATCGCCGCTTCAGGTTGCCGCCACGGTGACCATACCCCTGGTCCGGCCGGGGGTTATGGCCGGAGCGGCGCTGGTGTTTCTGCTGACCATGAAGGAGTTGCCCGCGACCCTGATTTTGAGTCCCGTCGGATTTGGGACCCTGGCCACGTCGATTTGGGCCGCCGCATCGGAGGCTTTTTTCGCCAGGGCCGCCGCCCCAGCCCTGCTCCTGATCCTGGCGTCTTCATTGCCCCTGGCCTTGCTGACCATCAGGCAACAGAGGCAGGGGTAGCACGAGTTGTTCTACTGAGCTGGAAACTATGCCGGGTAAGCCGTCCGCAGAATGAGCTGCACCC
>DASTLM010000493.1:0-33602 GCA_035714945.1 Dehalococcoidia bacterium
GTCTTGATCACCTCCAAATATTAGGGACGCGCAAAAATTCAGGGACGCGCAAAAATTAGGGACACTTAAAGAGAGGAGTCACAAATTTTGCCAATGACGAGCATGGCTGATGTTAACAAAGGCCCTATTTGTTGTCAAGAAGAAATGGGGGGGCGGACATCTGCCGCCAGCTGGGGACCCATGGTATAATCTCCTGGCGATGCTTGATTACGCCCGCCACCATCCCTGCTACCATCCCCGCCAGCATCCCCGCCACCATCAATGATGCTTGAGCATTTATACGTTCTGTCGGTGGCCCCTTCCCTTCTCCTCGCCGGGGAGAGCGGGGTTACCCAGATAATCATCGACCTCCTCATCCAATTGGCGGTCATCCTCATTGCGGCCAAAATTTCCGGCGAGCTGGCCTCGCGCTACCTGAAACTGCCGCCGGTGTTGGCTGAGTTGGGCGTCGGTGTGCTGATCGGACCCTTCGCATTAGGGTCAATCCCCATTCCCGGATTTGGTCCCATCTTTCCCATCCTGCTGATTGATGGCGTGCGCGCGTCAATCCCGGTCAGTACTGAACTGTTCGCCTTGGCCCAGATCGGCTCCGTCTTCCTGCTGTTTTCCATCGGCCTGGAGACCAACCTGCGGCAGTTCCTCCGTTACGCTGGGCCAGCTACCGCAGTGGCGTTGGGCGGGGTGATACTCCCCTTCGCCTTGGGCGCCGGCGCGACGGTCCTCTTCGGTTTCGACGACGGAGGGGGATTCGGTTCGCCCCAGGCGTTGTTCATGGGGGCCATTATGACCGCCACCTCGGTGGGTATCACCGCCCGGGTCCTGGCCGACCTGAACCAGCTGGACTCGCCGGAAGGCCTGACCGTTCTGGCGGCGGCAGTGGTCGACGACGTGATGGGAATCCTGGTGCTCACGGTGGTGGTGGGCATCAGCACCGCGGGCAGCTTCTCCCTGGGCAGCGTCGGCTGGGTGGCCTTCAAGGCCATCGCCTTCTGGCTGGGCCTGACCGCCGTCGGTGTTCTGGTGGCGCCGTACCTGGAAAAGCTGGTCAACCGTTTCCGCGCCCCCGGGGCGGGTCTGGTCCTGATGGTGGCGTTGGCTTTTTTAGCAGCGGGTATGGCCGAGATCTTTGGTCTGGCCTTTATAATTGGGGCCTTCTCGATTGGTCTGGCCCTCTCCACCACCAACCTGGGGCACCGGGTCGAGGAGCAACTGATTTCGGTCAACGAGATTCTGGTGCCGGTGTTCTTCGTGGTTATGGGGATGCTGGTGGACGTTAGCTCGATGGCCAATGGTCTGGTATTCGGGTTAATCATCTCCGCCCTGGCCATCCTGTCCAAGGTGCTGGGGGCTGGTGTGCCTGCGTTGTTCACCGGCTTCACCTGGCGCGGAAGCGTCCGAGTGGGCGTGGGCATGATGCCCCGGGGTGAAGTTGCCCTGATCATCGCCGGAATTGGACTGACTCAGGGAATTATCGCGCAGAACCTGTTCGGCGTGAGTATTATGATGACCGTGATTACGACCCTGCTGGCTCCGATTTTGCTGATACCCCTGTTCCGGGCGGAGGGCAGCGGTCTGCGCCGCCCGGAGTCGGCGGAGGTTGTATCGCCATCTCCAGCGCCCCGTTCGATTGCTGCTGAGGACACTGCCGACGGCGATGGAGATTAGCCGGGACATGACGGAGGTACCGACCCCAATAAACCAGCAAATTCTGGAGGAACTATATAAAGAGGAACTGCGAAATATGATTGGCGTTGTGACTCACCACTGGGCTAAACCGGACCAGGTTGACGCGGTCAAGGTCCTGCTGGACGGAAACGGTCTGGCCCAGAGCAAGGCCCCGGGATTCGGTAGCCGGCAGACCCTCTATTCCCTCAGCGACCCCACCAAAATTACGACCCTGGTCACCTGGGACAGCAACGAGATTTACGATGCCTGGCGGGCCAGCCCGCAACGGGCTGTGGCGATGGCCGGAGCCGGTGAACTGTGGGCCAAGCCGCCGGAGTCGGAGCGGTTTGAGGTGGCGGACTAGAAAGGGTCTAATGGGCTTCAAAAGCGGTATCTGGTGAGCGAGATTGGTCGCTGGCAGCGCTGTCCGGAGTTTTCAGTCCAGCGCGGCGTTCAACGCCTCCAGGTCCAGGTGTTCTTGCATCAGTGAGGAAAACCGCCGGACCTTGGACCGGCTGTGAGGGTTTGCCTTTTCCAGCAGGCCGTTCAGGGCCTCGGCAGTGCTGATGGTGCCACCGGCCACCGAAATCAGCGGGACTCCCTTTTTCCTGGCTTCCACTCGGATGTACTCGGTGGGTCCCTCACCGCCGGTCAGTACCAGGCACCTGGTCTCGCCCATCAGGCTGGCCATCTGAATGTCAGGGCGCTCGGCTCGGGTGATTACTGCCTGATTGGAGTACCGACCGAAGTAACTGGGTCCGGAGTCCATGATGTTGCCGCCAATCAAAAACCGGTCAACCTGGGCCTCGGTGTTTTCGGGCGCTTGAACCCAGGTTCCATTCAGATGCTCGATTATTTGCTGAACGGTGACCGACAGCATAAACCGGTCTTCGGGAATCGCCCCCAGAACCGGCAGGCCGTTATGGCGCAGTGGGGTGATCAACCCGTGAGCGATCTCAAAATGCCGGTGAATCGGCGAATGGTTTACCACCAGACCGATCAGTCGCTCCCTGATGGGTTCGGCCAGTAATTCGACCGCGTCAACGTCCAGACCTCTCCCATACTGTACCATCAAGATCACTCTGGAGTCTGCTATGGCAGCGAGGTCAACGGCAATCGACGAAGCCTGACCCTCCGCCAGGGTCAGGTCAGGCCCTTCCACCAGCGTGATGCCGGTAGCGGCACCCAGTGCGCTGAGGGATTCCAGAACCGGTTGGCTGATCGCGGATGTTTCCCCAGTCGATGGCATCAACTGGGGAATGGGAACCAGGGAGGAACCTTCGGATAGGAGTTGCCGGGACACAAAGGATACGTCGAGGTCGGTTGACGGGGACGAAGAGAAGGGCTTGTAATAGCCGGCCTGATTGCCCTCCTCAGTGAGGTTGCTCAATAAGGCGCCGATCAGGCAGGTCTTGCCCGCGCCCGGGCGATTTGAGATGACTTGAATAACTCCCACCCCGACCTCCAGAAATTCGACCAGCGGCAGTGATTCTATCACAGACCTGATGGGCCAATCCGAGGTTGGGAAAGCCCTAATCCACCACGTCCCTGGCACCGGTGTTCTCCGGGTCAAAATTCTTGGGGAAGCGAGTGGTCTCGTCGTACTTTGCCAGGTTCAGGTCGCTGCGGTGCAGGCTGGCCATGTCTAAATTGGCGCGACGCATGTCGGTCATAATCCACAGCGAGTCTCGAATCATCGCCTTGGTGAAGTTGGCCCCGGCCAGGGCCGCGCGGCTGATGTCGGCCCCGTTCATGTTGGCGGCGGAAAAATTGGCGCCTTTAAGGTTGGCGTTACGTAGATCGACCTCGATCATGGTGGCCTGGCTGGCATCGGCACCCGACAGATTGGCGTTTAAGAAGGAGGCACGCATGGCCCGGGCATAATGCAAGACTGCCCCTGCCAGATTGGAGCCCCTGAAGTCGGACCAATAAAGATTTGCGTTGGTAAAATTGGTGCCCGCGCAGTTGGCATCGGTCACGTTGGCCCGACCCAGGTCGGCGCCGGTCAGGTCGGCGTCCGCCAGGTTTGCCTTACTCAGGCTGGCCCGGCCGAGCCTGGCGTCGGTCAGGTTAGCGCCCTCAAGATTGGCGTTGCGGATTCTGGCTCCAACCAGGTTAATGCCGGGCAGGTCGGCTCGCTCCAGGTCTAAAGCAGCGTTGGGGTTCTCCTGCCGCCAGCGGGTAAAGGCCTCTACCCCCTGCTTGACCAGCTGGACATGTTCCGGGTTAGCCATGCTTCTAGCTCCAAATTTCGCCGTGCCGGATTCGGTCAGGGTCTGGAGGATTTATTCTGGTGGGCCGGCGGCAACAAGACGCAGCCCGGGCCGGTGAGTCGCGGGCTGCGTCTTTTCCCTGGTATCGATGACCGGCTGGGGACCATCACCGCTGACCGCTAACCGGCCCCGGTGGCCTCTTCGACTTCAAAAATTTTCTCGGCGATCACCATCTTGAGTTCGTTGGCTCGGGTCAGGTTAGGGTATACGCCTCCCTCGTCTTTGCGGTCGAAAATCTTGTCCCCGTCCAGGTAAACTTCCAGCCGGCCGGAGTCGGCCGGGGTCAGCTTGATGGCGATGTCACCGGGGTCTTGAGAGCGCCAGAACTCGGTCGCCAGCCACGTGGCGACGGCATGGTACCCTCAAGGCACGCAGTAGACAATTTCTACTTCGACTTTCCCGAACTTTGCTCCAGGCATAACGCTCCTTGGAGTGCGGCGGCTATCCCGATTGGCCAGGGTACTGGCTTTAAGGATTCTATGCCGCCTTCACCCAAAATTGGTGCAAGCTTGCCGGAAAGCCAATCGAGACGCAGGTCAGGATACCACTGCGCTTCCCTGGCCCACCGCCGTGGTGTCGCCGTTCTGATTTCGGCAGGTAATGTCCACGGTAACCAGAGTGCCGTTCTCCACCTCCTGGCTGCTGTTGTAGCTACCGGTGATGGTAACGGAATCGCCTTCCTTCACTGGACGCAGGAACTTCAGGTTGACCACCCCGCTGTGATGGAACACTTCCGGACCAAAATACTTCCGCAGTAATTCCGCGGCGAAGGCCACCGACATCCGGCCCGAAGCGATGGGATAGGTGGTACCCAGACGCTGCCTGGCCAGTTCCGGGCTGTTGTGGATGTTTTCCCGCTCCCGAATGCCGCAGGATTCAAACTGGTTGATTTTAACTTGAGTGATCTGCTTGGTCAGCGTGGGGATGGTCCTGGTTTCTAGCCCTGTGGATGCCATTTCTTTCCCACCTCGTCTGGTTTTTTCATCTGGTAGGTCCGCATTCTTTCGATTAGCCGCCCATCCTCGTCGGTGGCCGTGGCTTCAATAACCAGATACGGCTTGTCCCGGCGGGAGTATTTGTCGTGGATACGGCCGGTAACTCGAATCTTCTTGCCGGCGATGGGCGGGTTATGGAACTCGATTTCATTGCCGGCGTTGACGCCCCCGGTATTGTCCTCGTAGGCCAGTCCCAGAGCGGTAGCGTCGTGTTTGACGGCGATGGTCGGGAATGCGCCATCGGGGTCCTCCACCGACTTGCGATATTCGTCGATCATCTCCTGAGTCAGCACGTATTCATACGTGCCCAACTCCTCGCCTATTTGAAGCTTGTTGTAGTCCAATACCGGCAGTTTCTGTTGGGTCATATGGGCACCTCCTTGGGGAAACTGACCTGGCCGCAGTCAATCGGTCCGTGGCCGGGGAATCGAGTCTAATTTACTTTAAAACCATATGCAAGTCAACGAGACCGTTGACTCAGGGGCCGGGTATCCACTATGCCAGGCATCTACTATAATGGAGTTAATCCCCACGTCTTTACATCTGCATGGACTTGGATTATGAACCTTTCCTTCGACAAAGGTGATCCCACTCGCCCCAAGGGTCACGCGCTGATTTACTTCAGAGTGAATACCGAGCCGGACCGGGTCTACGCGACCTACGTGGTTTCACTGCCGGTTAAAGCTGATCTGAGCAAATATGTGCCGCCCTTCCTGGCCAGCCATCTGGGTAGCGCGCCCCTGAGTGATTTCTCGGCCTTTGCCATGCCGCCGGTGCCGGAGCCGGTGGACAGCTATCAGCTTCTGGAGCGCCTGAGCCGACTCCGGGAAGATGACCTGGTATACGGCGACAGCATGTTCTCCTTTGACCTGCCCCGGATGATGGAGGCAGTCACTGAAGCGGTGCAGGAGTATTCACGGATGTGCGACGAGTTTTTCGCCGCTGCCGGGCCCGGCGCCACGCCGTTGGTTGAGGCGAGTGCCGGTGCTGGTGAGGGGGTTGATGCAGAAGACACCTCCTTTCAGGTCAATGAAGTGCTCTTCAGTTTCATGAGTGAGAGCGACAAGCTAACCGAGCTTTCCCGTTTGTTGGGCAAGCTGCGTTTTGCTCAGGAGGGTAAGGACTCCAGCATGGCCAGTGAAGCCTCCGGGGAGATTACCTCGCTGGCCCGGTACCTGCCCGCCGAGTTCCAGATGACCAGTCTGCTGACCGCCGCTCAAGACGCTTCCCAACGGGGTTCCAGGCTGGCCCGGCTTTACCTGGACCGCTGCTTCCGCTTGTCTGCCGGAGACTCCAGTACAGTTCAGAACCTGGAGCAGGAAATCCAGGCACTTGAGGGCCAAAACTAGACCCTTTGACGGGCTGACCCGAACAGGTCAAAGGGTTGACGTCTCCCATCAGGAGAATGGGCGGCAGTTACCGGGAGCCGGTCGATCCGGTCAGTCAAATGGGAGTTGGCCCACCCCGGTGGAATCATTTGCCGGCTCCCTACTGGTTCCGCAGTGTGGCCATGTACTGGTCGCGGTTCAGGTTTCTGGTCGTTAGATAGCGAAACCCCGCGTCAATCGCCAGGTCCCGCAATTCATCCGGGCCAACCCGGCGTTCCAGCGGCGGGCCCGATGGCGTCTCTTTGCGGTGCCACTCCAGGATAGTGCACCAACCCCGGGGCCGCATTAGTTTCCGGACCGCCTGGAGAAACCGGGGCTGGTCTGGGCTGTGATGCATCACGAAGGCCAGGAAAAGTCCATCCAGAGAGCCAGGTCCCAGGGGGAAGTCGAACTCGCCGCACTTCAGCACCTCCACGTTGCCCAGCCTCGCCGCGGTTACCCGCTGGCGGCAGGCCTCCAGCATTTCGTCGTCTATGTCCAGGGCGTAGAGCTTACCATTGCTCAGACTCTTGGCTATTGGGATGGTAAAGAACCCTGGCCCGCAGCCGATGTCGGCCACCGTATCCCGGTCGCTCAATTCGGAAAAGGTCAAAATGGCAAAGGTATCCAGTCTCTGCGCCCGCTCCGGGGCCAGCATCCGCTGCAGCAAGTCCTGGTTTTTGGTATCGTCGGGGCTGATTGTCATATCGCCGCACCTTTTTCGGTTGATTTGTTGTTGACGGCAAACCGGGGGTACCGGTGATCCAACGGTTTACAAATTGGTTACTCGCCTCGCTCACATTGGAACTCGCCCGTGGTCAGTATTTATTTCCATCCGGATATTCGATCAAATATTACCCGCAAATAATCCCCGCAAATAGTACCCGTATTATAACCTGGCTAAAAGCAGCCCGCCGACGGGTAAATCATTCCCTCCCCCGGTCAATCGTGGAAGGCAAATTACCGACAAATGTGGCCGGCAAATGTGGCCGGCAAATGTGGCCGATACCGGCTGCCAGCAGAGAGGCGCGTAGAGGGGCCAAGCCCTTCGCCGGGCAATTGCATCTCACCTCGTAGCGGGTCACCCGCCACACCGGCGGAAGCCGGTGTCTACCGGTGTCTAATTGTATTCCCTGGATTCCGGCTTCCGCCGGAACGACGATACGGCTCAGACCTTACCAAACTTGCGGGCGGATTGTCTACCTTCAAGAAGATGCGATTACCCTGAGGCCCTTCGATAAATTCGTTGACAGCCAACTAGGCGGAGCGTACACTACCTCGGTGGCGCAGGCCGGGGGGGTTGGGGCGCGTGCGGATGGTTTTCAGGTTCAATGGTTTTCAGGTTCAATGGTTTTCAGGTTCGATGGTTTTCAGGTTCGATGGTTTTCAGGTTCAATGTTTAACTTGAACCCGCCCCCAATACGTTCGTTGGTCGTCAATATCCGGGAGCAACCATGTCCTTTCTGGCGGATCAGGACCCGGCAGTGGCCCAGGCCCTGCAGCAGGAAAACCAACGTCAGCGCGAAAATATTGTGCTCATCGCGTCGGAGAACTACGCCAGCCGGGCGGTGCTGGAGGCCCAGTCCGGGGTGATGAACAACAAGTACGCCGAAGGTTACCCAGGCCGCCGCTACTATGGCGGTTGCCAATTTGTGGACGTGGTGGAGAGTCTGGCGATTGACCGGGTCAAGCAGCTCTTCGGCGCTGATCACGCCAACGTCCAGGCGCACAGCGGCGCCCAGGCCAACATGGCGGTCTATTTCGGGCTGTTGGATCCGGGCGACACCGTGATGGGCATGAAGCTGGACCAGGGCGGCCACCTGACCCACGGTGCGTCGGTGAATTTTTCCGGCAACTTCTACCAATTTGTGCCCTATGGCGTGGATCGAGACACCGAGGTTATCGACTACGACCAGGTTTATCAGCTAGCGAAAGAGCATCGGCCCAAGCTGATCGTCGCTGGATGCAGCGCCTACGCCCGGGTCATCGACTTTGCCCGCTTCCGGGCCATCGCCGATGAAGTCGGCGCGCAACTGATGGTGGACATGGCCCACATCGCTGGACTCATCGCCGGAGGCGCGCACCCCTCACCCTTTCCTCACGCCCAGATCGTCACATCGACCACCCAGAAGACCCTGCGCGGCCCTCGCGGCGGTGTGATTCTCTGTGAAGAAGAATTGGCCCGCAAAATTGACTACGCCGTTTTTCCCTACATGCAGGGCGGCCCCTTCATGCACGTCATTGCGGCCAAGGCGGTCTGCTTTGGCGAGGCCTTGAAGTCCGACTACGCTCATTATGCTTCCCAGATAGTTGCCAACGCCCGGGTCATGGCGCGGGAGCTTTCCGAGGCTGGCCTGCGTCTAGTTTCCGGTGGCACCGACAACCATTTGATTCTGGTTGACTTGACTTCCTTGGGACAATCCGGCCGCGAAGTTGAATTAGCGTTGGAGCGGGTGGGGATTAGCGCCAATAAGAACGCCATTCCTTACGACCCCCGGCCGCCACGGGTAACCAGCGGACTACGCCTGGGCACGCCGGCCATCACCAGCCGAGGCTTTAAAGAAGGTGATGCCCAACGGGTGGCCCAGTTGATCGTGCGGGTGCTCACCAACTGGGGCGACGAGACCATAATGCGGCAGGCGGCCCAGGACGTGAAGGACCTGACCGCCAGGTTCCCAGTGCCCGGCCTGGATTTGTGATCCCTGATCCACCGGCCGGACATAATTGGTGCCGTATCCCGGTGATGTATCCCGGTGACGTATCCCGGTGATGTAATGCCCCGGCCGAATGTGTTGAGCCTCCATTCCACCGATGCTATAATTCTGGTCAGCGTTAAGTTCTAGAGGAGTTCATTTGCGTACCTACGAACTGGTGACAATTCTCAGCCCAATGTTGAATCAAGAGCAGGCTGCTGAAGCATGGGGCAGAATCAAAGAATTTATAACCACCCGTGATGCCGAGATTACTCGCGAGCAGAGTTGGGGCACCCGGCGGTTGGCCTACCCCATTCGCAAAGGGTCAATTAACTTCCTGGAGGGGAGTTATTATCTGACCCAGTTTGCCACCGAACGCCCCTTCAACTTCGACCTGGAGGTCTTTCTCCGCCGGGACGAACGGGTGTTGCGTTCATTGGTGACGGTAGCTGATCCTGACGCGCCGGTGGCCCAGCCGGGGATGGCCGCGGCGGCGGCGGCCGCGGCCCGGGTTGCCGCCGCCGCGGCGGCCGCGGCGGCAACTCCCGTCGAATCCCCGGCAGCAGCAGCTTCCCATGGTGGACCCGCCGACGCCGGCAAATTGGCGCCGGAGCAGCCGGCCGCTGCGGTAGCTGCTGGACCCGAAACCGCCGAGGGACCGGCGATGGCCGCCGATCCGGTAAGCGAACCACAATCCCAGGCGCTAGAAGAACGCTCCGAAAGCTGAAGGGACTGCAATGAACAAGATTATCGTAATTGGCAACCTTGGCCGTGACCCAGAGATGCGTTACACTCCCAGCGGGCAGAGCGTCACCTCGTTCAGCGTGGCCTCCAACCGCAAGTATACCACCGGCGCTGGAGAACAACGGGAGGAGACCGAGTGGTTCAACGTGAACGCTTGGGGCAAGCTGGCCGAGCTATGCAATCAGTACCTGACTAAAGGCCGGCAGGTATATGTTGAAGGCCGGTTGCACAGCCGCAGCTATGAGGCGCGCGATGGGCAAATGCGCTTCGTCAATGAAATCAACCTTACCGACGTGCAATTCCTGGGTAGCGCCGGCGCGGCCGGTGAAGACCGATCGCTCTATGGCCCCGGCGCGGGCGAGGAAGGCCCGCCCATGGATGACGTCGATGACCTGCCTTTTTAAACCAGTAAATCCATCTGGAGGAGCACCCCATATATGACAACAACACACGAGCCGACACCCGGCGCGCCCCAGCCGCAACCTTACGGCGCTCCCCAGGTTGCTGGCGCGCCCCGACCGGGTGGTCCGCCCCGAACCGGTGGATTCCGGCCCGGTGGCGGAAGCGGGTTTCGGCCGGGAGGCCCGGCTGGTCCCCGTCCGGCTGGCGGGCAGCGTCCTGGTCCTGGCGGGGTCAGGCCAAGAGGACGATACGGGCCGCGTCGCCGGGTCTGTTCCTTCTGTGTTGAGCACGTCAAGGGCATCGACTACAAGGATGTGGACCGAATCCGCCGGTTCATCTCCGATCGGGCCAAGATCGAACCAACCCGCAAGACCGGAGTATGCGCCAAGCATCAGCGGCTATTGAGCACCGCAATCAAACGTGCCCGGCACCTGGCTCTGCTGCCCTTTGTGCCCAACCCGTCCCTTGGTGGCATGGGGGGATACCGGCGCTAGGCAGCCCATCTAAATAGGCAACCCATCGCAAAATGTGGTTCTACCGGCGTACCGCCTGCGATTGGCATCTGGCGGTCCGCCCATCCTGGGCCGGTCAAAGGTTGGCCGGTGGAGTTTTGAGAAACTCGCTCCGTGGTACGGGTTAGTCTGGGTGCAATCCTGTTTCTGGTTACTGATTCGCCTTCGGTCCAGAAGGTTTTCCGCGACGTTCATCAAGGTTAAACGCGCGACCCCTTAGAGGTTTTTGTTATGGCCCTCCCCTGGCAACGTCGGGATCCCCGCATCGACGGCACCCCCGCCCGCCGGCGCAATCGCCGTCGGGACCGTCCGTCCACGGAGGAAATCCGGCAGCGGAGCGCGCGCCTTCAGGAAGAACGGCGCCGTCAACGCCTGGCCATCACCATCGGCACCATGCTGATTCTGGTGGTTTTCGCCATTGTCGCCGTGGGCCTATATCGCGAGTTCTACGAACCTCCTCGCGTCACCGCCGGAGAGGTCAGGGGCGTGAAATTCACCATGGGTGACCTGGTGGAGCGCATACGGGTGCTCCAGGGCATCAACCGGTATGAACAGGGAGGGTTTGTTGACCTGAGCGTAGTGCCTTTCCAGTACCTTCAGGATTTGCTCAACGCTGAGATCTTACGGCAAGCGGCTCCCGGTCTGGGATTCACCGCTACCAAAGAACAGGTTGATGAAGAGATCCGAAGGCGATTCTATCCCGACCCTCCGGCCGGACAGGAGGCTGACACCGAGCAGTTGGACCGGGAATTTGAAAACAACTACAGTAACCTCCTGACTCAGGTGCGGCTTTCCGATGAGGCATACCGAAAACTGGTTGAGGAGGACTTGCTGGAATCGCAGTTGGGGCAGATGATCCTGGGTACCATTCCGGCAAAGCCGGAACAGGTGGAGGTTGACTGGATCCGTCTGGACTATGGCGGTGCGGTGGAGCCTGATGAGGTCAAGGCCCGGCTGGATGGCGGCGATGACTTCGGCGCCGTTGCCCGGGAAGTGGGCGTTCCCCAGGGCTTTGCCGATGAACAGGGCCATGTCGGCTGGGTACCCCAGGGGGCCTTCCCCAATCTCGACGAAGTGCTCTTTGGTGACCCGGAAAACGCTGTGGAACCTCTGCCGGTGGGAGCCATCAGCGAGCCCAAATTCGCTCAGGATGGGATTTATATTATTAATAAGCTCTCCGGCCCGGAGGAGCGTGAGGCGGAATTTCCGATGCTGCGCCAACTGGTCTCGGAGGGGGTGGCAGCGTGGAAGAACGACCAGTTGACCCGTGGTTCCAGCGAAGGTTGGCTTACCATCAACTTTGACAGCGAGCGTTACGCCTGGGTTGCCGACCAGGTGCGCCTGACCGCGCCCCGGGTGGACCGGACGCAACCGGATAATCAGGGCGGACTGCCCAGCGGAGGCCGATAGACGGCTACGGTGATTGCCATCCATGAAATACCAGAAATAAATGTGGGCTTATTGGGACTGGGAGTTGTTGGCGGCGGAGTTGCCGCCACTTTGTTAGACCGCTCCCTGGGGATTTCCCAAAAAATCGGCCTTCCGGTCAACCTCAAAAGAATCCTGGTGCGAGACCCCAACAAACCGCGAGATGCCGTCTTCCCATCCGGGTTGATCACTACCAATCCAGAAGATGTTCTGGCCGACCCTTCAATACAAATCGTGGTTGAGGTCATCGGAGGCACCGAACCCGCGGCCCAATATCTGCGGGACGCCCTGTCCTGTGGCAAGCATGTGGTCACCGCCAACAAGGAGGCAATGGCCAAATTCGGGCCAGAACTGTTGGACCTGGCCCGGAAAAACCGGGTGAACCTGCTGTTCGAGGCCAGCGTTGGCGGCGGAATACCCATCGTCGGCAGCTTGATGAGTCAGCTACTGGCCAACGACATTCAATCCATCCGTGGCATCATCAACGGCACCACCAACTACATCCTTACCCGGATGGCCTATGAGCATACCGATTTCCACCAGGCGCTGGCGGAAGCCCAGCAGCAGGGCTTTGCCGAAGCTGACCCCACTAATGACGTGGAGGGATTCGACGCGGTCTACAAGCTGTCAATTCTGGCTTCTTTAGCCTTCCATCAGCGGGTATCTCCGGATGACATTTACCGGCAGGGGATTACCAACCTGCAACCCCAGGACTTCCGCTATGCGCAGGAGCTGGGATACGCCATCAAGTCACTGGCCGTTGCCACCCTGGAGCGAGGAGACATTCGAGGGCGGGTGTATCCGGCGTTGATCCCGGCGGATCATATGCTGGCCAAGGTAGATGGGGTGTATAATGCGGTGGAAGTTACCGGTAGTCTGTGCGGGCAAGTCCTGTTCCACGGCCGGGGCGCCGGGCGGGGGCCGACCACCAGCGCGGTGTTGGGCGACCTGATTGATATTGGCCGCAGGTTGCACAGTAATGAGCCGCCGGTTTCGGTAACCGAATCCGGTCACGCTTTCCGAGTGCAACCCATCGATGAACTGGAAACCCAGTATTACCTCCGTCTGAACATCGCGGATCAGGCCGGAGTGCTGGCCCAGATTGCCAAGATTCTGGGTGACCGCAGGATCAGCATCGCTTCCGTTCTGCAAAAGGACACCTTTCCTGAGGAGCAGAGGGCCGAACTGGTTATTACCACCCATCCAGCCAGAGATGCCTCAGTTCAGGAAGCCTTGAGGCTGGTCGCCGACCTTGATGTGGTCAACGAAGTCAGCAACATGCTGAGAATCGAGGGGTAGAGGAATCCGGCAAAGTAAACATGGGCATTGGAGTATTACAGCAGTACCGAGAGTACCTGCCGGTGACGGGCTCTACTCCCATGATTACTCTTGGTGAGGGCGATACCCCGCTGGTCAAGTCCCACCGGCTTGGTCCAGAATTGGGTTGTGGCGAGTTGTATTTCAAGCTGGAGGGATGCAACCCCACCGGGTCGTTCAAGGACCGGGGCATGGTGGTAGCCATTGCCAAGGCTCTGGAAGACCACAGCGTGGGAATAATGTGCGCCTCCACCGGCAATACCAGCGCATCAGCGGCGGCCTACGGCGCTTACTGCAACCTCCCGGCGATGGTGTTGATCCCCAAGGGCGAGGTGGCTCTGGGTAAGCTGGCCCAGGCAATGGCCTACGGCGCCAGGATTATCATGGTGGAAGGTAACTTTGACGTTGCGCTCAAGTTGGTGCGTGACTTCACCAGCCGGCATCGGATTACCCTGGTCAACTCCGTGAACCCGCATCGCCTGGAGGGACAAAAGACCGCCGCCTTTGAAGTGTGCGACGTGCTGGGCGACGCGCCCGATTATCTGTTCATTCCGGTGGGGAATGCCGGTAACATCACCGCCTACTGGCGGGGATTCAAAGAGTACCATCAAGCTGAGCTGACCAACCGCCTGCCTCACATGATGGGCTTTCAGGCAGCCGGCGCTGCGCCCATCGTTCTGGGCCATCCGGTTAAAAATCCGCAGACCATTGCCTCGGCCATCCGCATTGGCAATCCGGCCAGTTGGCAGAGCGCGTTAACGGCCCGGGACGAGTCCGGAGGGATCATCGACTCGGTTACCGACGATGAAATATTGGACGCTTACCGCAGGTTGGCCTCCACAGAAGGAGTCTTTGGCGAGCCGGCGTCGGCGGCCTCGGTGGCGGGGCTGATCAAGGTGGTGGGCCAGGGACTGAACCTGTCCGACCAGCGGGTAGTCTGCATAATTACCGGGTCGGGACTCAAAGACCCAGACCTGGCAGTCAGCAGCGCCACCGGGCAGACCATTGAAGTAGAACCCACCATCGAGGCGCTGGAAGCCGTCGCGCTGATCGCCCCGCTATAACCTGAAAAGGAATAAAGTCATTCAGCAGCAACGCATAGAAAGGGCCGTCGGTGAAATCCTGGAGGCTATTGGCGATAATCCCCAACGGGAGGGCTTACGGGAGACGCCTGATCGGGTCGCCAGCATGTACCTGGAGTTGTTCTCCGGCATTGGACGGGACCCGGTGGAGGCGATCGACGCGGTATTCGATGAAGACCATCACGACCCGGTAATTCTGAAGAACGTCACCTTCTATTCGGTCTGCGAGCACCACCTGCTGCCCTTCTTTGGGCTGGCCCACCTGGCCTATGTTCCCAGTGGCAGAGTGGCTGGAATTAGCAAATTGGTCCGCTCTCTGGAGGTCGTCGCCCGCCGGCCCCAGGTGCAGGAGCGTCTGACCCGGCAGTGGGCCGACGCTGTGTTTACCGCCCTCAGTCCCCAGGGGTTGGTGGCGCAAGTTGAAGCGGAACATCTTTGCATGGCGATGCGGGGTGTTCAGAAGCCGGGCAGCCAGGTCGTGACCACTGCAATTAGAGGCGTCTTTACCGATGGCGGATTCGACAGCGCGAGTCTGCTATCGTTGCTAAAAAGGTAATATTCATGTCATCCATTCCCTTTGCTTCCTTCCAGGAGATCCAACAGAAATGGGAAAGCCTGCTGTCAGTGTGCCCGGCTGACACCCTCTACCTGACCCCCCAATGGCAGGAGGTCTGGTGGAACACCTTTGGCGGCGGTCGGGAAATGGCCGGTTTCTACATCGAAGAATCGGAGAAAGTCATGGCCATCGCCTCACTGTCCCGGCAGGACGGGGTGGTCTCTTTAATGGGCAGCCCGGAAACCTTTGATTACAACGACTTTATGGTCCGTCCGGGCTATGAGGGCGCATTTTTCCCCAAACTGTTGCAGCGCCTGGCGGAAGCGGAGTTTGGCACCCTGCAACTTTATTCCCTGCGCGAGTCCTCGCCGACTTTACAGCATCTTCCCAAATTGGCGGAACAGCTTGGCTATTCGGTGGAGATTGCCGAAGAGGATGTAGCCCCAGGAATTGCCCTGCCCGCCAGCTGGGACGACTACCTGGCGGTCCTCTCCAGGAAGGACCGCCATGAACTGCGACGTAAGTTTCGGCGTCTTGAAGCAATGGATACCTGGAAATGGTACTGCATCCGGGAGGAAAATGACGTTTCCGCCCGGCTGGACGATTTTCTGACGCTGCTGCGGATGAGCGCCACGGAAAAGGCCGAATTTATGACGCCCCAGCAGGAGGGTTTTTTTCGCGATATGGCCCGCCGAATGGCCCAGTTGGGCCTGATTCGGCTGTTCTTTATGGAGCTGGAGGGCAATCTAGTGGCCTCCAGTATATGCTTTGACTATGGCTCGGCGCGCCTGCTCTATAACAGCGGCTATCATCCCGACTATAGCTACTACAGCGTGGGCCTGCTGCTTCACGCGCTGTGTCTTCGAGATGCCATCGAGCAAGGCAAAGATTATTTTGATTTTCTGCGGGGTTCTGAGCCTTACAAGTATCATCTGGGCGGCCAGAACCAAATTCTGTATCAAATGGTGGTGAAACAAAGTTGAGTATAGATCGAGTGGCCCAGGTCTCCTTCCATGCTTGCCCTCTGTCGGCTCCGGGGCAGGGCAAGTCTGGCGGGATGAACGTTTATGTACAACAACTAGCCCGTTCCCTGGGTAACCTGGGCATTGAAGTGGACATTTTTACCCGGCAACATCCCGAAGCGGTCAGCGAAATTGAGGAAATAAGCCCGGGTGTTCGAGTGGTACATCTGCCTGGCGGAGACTCCAATGCTCCCATGGATTCCCTATTTTCGGAACTGCCCGGTTTTCTCGAGGCAGTCCGGGAGTTTTGCTCTGAATACAATTTGTCCTATGGTGCGGTGCACTCCCACTACTGGCTTTCTGGTTGGGTCGGCCGCGCCTTGGCCCGCGATATGGATGTGCCCCACGTAACCACCTTCCACACTCTCTCGTTAATCAAGATGCAGTCGCGGGCCGGCGAGTCGGAGCCGATTCGGCGTCAGAGAGTGGAGCGCGAGTTGATGGCCGATTCCGACCAGATTGTCGCCTTCAGCCCCCACGAACGGGACGCCATGGCCCGGCTCTACGACGCCGATCCCGACCGTATCCAGCTGGTGCCTTGCGGGGTAGACCTCGATCGGTTCCAGCCGCTGGACCAGGAAGAATCCCGGGAAAGGCTGGGTCTTAACAATGATAAAGTCCTGCTCTTCGTGGGCCGTATCGAATCGTTGAAGGGCCTGGATTTGTTGGTGCATGCCGCGGCCCAGATGGAGACCTGCCAGGGTTTGCGAGTGCTGGTGGTGGGCGGCGACGATGGCAAAGAGGGCGAGGCGGCTAGAGTCCGACAGTTGGTTCAGAACCTGGAGATGGATGAAATCTTCGATTTTGTGGGCCGGGTCGACCAGGCCGACCTGCCGCTGTACTACAGCGCCGCCGACGTATGCGTGGTACCTTCGTTTTACGAAAGCTTCGGCCTGGCGGCGCTGGAGGCCATGGCCTGCGGCACGCCGGTGGTCGCTTCCCGGGTTGGGGGTCTGTCGACGGTGGTTCAGCACGGGCGCACTGGGTATCTCAAGTCGTGGCGATGCCCGGAGGCTTTTGCTAACTCCCTGGAGATGATAATATCCAGTAAAAGGCTGCAGGACAGTATGGGTATAGCGGCCCGCAAAAGGGCTGAGGACCTGGGATGGGGCCAGGTGGCGGAGCGGATGCTGAGAATTTACCAGGGCGTACCCCGAAAAGTCCCTTGCCACCGCTAAGGACCTGCGCCGCAACCATCGCTGCTGTCCGGGTAACCTGCGCCAATTTGCCTGGATCGGGTCATAAATTCCGTCCGCTGGTCTGGAGTTGGCCGAAGGAGGTCGGCAGCGGAATGCGCCCGTCCCAGTTCAACGGGATAACCAGGAGTCAAATGGACCCTCAACCTCACCAGCATGGCTTCCTGAGGAGTCTGGTGGTACATACTCAGACAATGTTGGGCGCTGGCCTGCTGGTGGCGCTGCCCATCGGGGTCACCATCTTTATCCTCAAATTCTTCTTTGAATTTTTCGACCCGATACTTCAGCCGCTGCTCAAATTCCTGCCAGGGCCGCAGATACCCGGTTTAGGCATCATCACCCTGGTGGTATCGATCTACCTGATTGGAGTGGTCGCGACTCGAGTACTGGGCGGCCGTTTGATCAATGTCGGGAATCGGATGATCGAGCGCATCCCCGTGGTCAGGAGTATTTACAGCACCACCAGAACCGGCGTGGAGATCTTGACCGGTTCCAAAGACCACCCTTATCATGGGGTGGTCCTGGTGGATTTCCCCAGGAAGGGAATGAAAGCCATCGGTCTGATAACCGCAAATCTGGGGATTATGAACGGGTCGGAAACGGTGGTAGTCTATATTCCCACCACCCCGGTCCCTACCTCTGGGTTTCTGGTGATTATGCCGCTTAGCGAGGTTATTTTCACCGAGATGAGCGTTGACGATGCGATGAAGATGATTGTATCGGGCGGTATCCTGTCTAAAGAGATATTCAAAACGACGGTGCCCAATGGGGACAAGATTCCCCGGCCGCCGGCGGCGGCAACCGTCGAGGATGTTGACTAGCCAACGGAGCTTCCGGGCACCGTAGCTCCGGTGGCCAGGTCAAGAATTTGCAAGTCTTACTTCGTTTAGAGGGCGTACTCGTACCAGTGCAACTCCCCTACTTTCTCAAATCCCACGGATGTGTACAGCCGGATGGCCGGCGTATTCTGGCCATCAACGTGCAGGCCGATCTCGTCCACTTGAATTGATTGCAGGTACTCCATCCCGGCTACCAGCACCGGCTTGCTTACACCTTTGCCCCGATAGTCGGGGGTGATGCCAATCATGCCGATGATCCCCTTGGTTTTGCCGCCGGACGGAGCGATACAGGTCCAGCAATATCCAGCCAGATTGTCCTGGTCGTACAGAAACAGAATGCCCCGGTGGGAAGTGTTGCTCAAGGAGCTGCGGTATTCAATCTGCTTCACGGTGTTGGGACAGAAACCCCAGCTGCCGGTGAAGGCGGCGTTTTGTACTTCGGCCAAGGACGCCGCATCGCCGGCCCGAAAGTTGCGCAGGGTGAACCCAAGCGGTGGGTCTACCTGAGGGAGCCGGTCGCCCAACCACATCATGTCCCAGTATACCCGCTCCAGATGAAACCCCTGCCGCTGAATTAGCTCGCTGCGCAGTGAGTCCGGCCCCAAACAGATATGGGCGATTTTGGCTTTCAGCTCCCCCGAGCGGACAAGGGCCCGTTGTACCAGTTCCTCCTCCTGCTCGCCGCCTTCCAATTGTGGCGCTACATCCAGGGCCAACACGGCCCGGCTAATGGGCGGCTCTGGGAATATCAGGCAACAACCTAGAACACGACCACCAGCTTCCAGCAACAGACAGTTTTCTTCCGGGTACAGCTCGGGCTGCCGGAGGTTTTCCTGGAAACTCTTTTGACGCACCTTTCGGTCTTGCTGGTTCTGAGCTTGAACTGTCCCGATGAAATCGAGCAGTGCTGGCAAGTCCTGCCAGGTAAATTTACGTACAGGCAAGCGAAGGCTCCGAAATAGGACGGTAGTTCGACACTTTCTGATTAAGACTGAATACCGAGGCTGGTCCATGAATTCGTCAGCGTAACCAATCGTCGGTGCCAGGAGAAGTAGTAACTCGATTCAGGCGGCATAATCCAGCCACCAGGGACCGACCCATCGGTATGTTCCGGACCTGCCCTGGCCTGCCCAGACCAGGGCAATAACCATCCAGATAGATGGGAACACGATCTCCGCCAGCGATGGGTCCCCTTGACACGGTGGCCCGATTGTAGCAGAGTAACCTACGGTCGTACAGTCCCGGCGTACAGTCCCGTCGTACAGTCCCGTCGTACAGTCCCTGACCGTGGGCGCTATGACCACGGCCAGGGGAGTATCAGGAACCTGGTTTTCCCTCACCCATTTGCCGATTGGGTCTTGCGATCGTCTCCTCGCCAGCGTAACACTGGCCTGGACTTGGGTGAAGGGACGAACTCGCCCGGCCAAAGGGATTGGACCAAGAAAACCCGCTGGAGGTAGATTGGGGATGGAAGTAACCCCGCAGCGTGTTCTGGTAGTTACCCCGCACCCTGATGACGCCGAAATCTGGTGCGGAGGGACTCTGGCCAGCTGGATCAGGGAAGGCGCCGAAGTCCATTACCTCTTGTGCACCGACGGCGGCAAGGGCACCGATCGGCCCGGTGTCACCTCGCAGGCGCTATCGGCGATCCGGGAACAGGAGCAACTGGATGCCGCCCAGATTCTGGGTGTGAAAAATGTGGTAATGCTGCACCGGCCCGACGGAGAACTGGAAGATACCGGCGATTTTCGCCGGGATATCGTGCGCCAGATTCGACTGGTCAAGCCGCAGGTGGTGCTTTCCACCGAACCCTACCGTTTCAATTTGTCGTGGCATCGGGACCACCGGATCGCCGGGCAGGTGGCCCTGGACGCAGTCTTTCCCTATGCTCGCGACCATCTGCATTTCGGCGAGTTGTGGGCTGAGGAGGGACTGGAACCCCACAAGACCGGCACCATGCTTTTCTGGGGCACCGAACGGCCCGACACGTTTATTGACATTGCCCAAACTCTGGAACAGAAGATAACATCGATCAAGGCCCATCGGAGCCAGATGGAAGGTTATTCCGAGGCCGAGATTGTCGAGTTCGTCAAGGAGCGGGCCAGAGACGCCGGGGCCGCGAATGGCCATCAGTACGCCGAAGCTTTCCGCAAGGTTACCTTCCGCACCTGATGGGCCTTTACGATAATTGCGGAGGGTAACCCCTTCGCTCCGATGCAGTGGCGAGCGGTCTCATCATGAATTTGTTGAGCGATGGACTTGCCCACTTACAGGGGCGAGCCTCCAGTATCTTTAAGCATCACCCCCCGCAGCAGGGGCAGCGGTGGAGCGCCGTAGGAGAGCAGTTCATCGTGAAACCCTTTTAGCGTATAAGCCCTTCCCGATTCTCGACGGTAGTCGTCCCGGAGTTTGAGAATCATCAGCTTGCCCAGGGTGTAGTTGAGATAGCCAGGGTCGAAGGTGCCTCGCATTGCCTCGCGGCGGGCGGGCAGCTCTTCCATGTAGGCGTGATCCATGAAGAATCGGGTCGCCTGGTCCACCGACATCCCCTGAGTGTGCATTCCCAATGAGCACAGGTATCGGCAGTTTCTAACCAGGGCCTCCAGCAGTTGGGTGACCAGCAGGGTGGGGTCGTTTTTGCCGTAGTCCGTTTCCACCATCATTTGCTCCGTGTAGTGGGCCCAGCCCTCGGTGAAAGCGTAGGAGGTGGCCACCCGGTTGACCAGCGGCAGGGGCTGGCCGTAGCGGGTGTGCAGGTGGTGGACAAAGTGCCCAGGGTACACCTCATGGATGGATATGATGCGCAGGGTGGAATAGTTGAAGTTGGACAGCCACTCTTCCTGCTGCTGGGGAGTCCAGTTGTTCTCCACCGGCGTCACGTAGTAAAAGGACTCGGTGGCCCTGGTCTCCAGCGAGCCGGGACTGTCCATCGCAGCAAAGGCATAGCGCATGTAGGTTGGAGTCTCAATTACCTGGCAGCGGTCTTCGGAAGGCACCGAGACCAGGTCCAGATCAATCAGCGACTTCCGGATGGCCTCCAGCATTTCCCGGGTCTCTGGAATCAACCTCTGCGGAGCCGGGTGGTTCTGGCTGATACCGGCCACAATCTCCCGCACTGACCGGGCCGGGTCGATCAAGGCGCATACCTCCGCCAGATTTTCCAGGTTGTTTTGTAGGTTAGCCTGGCCCAACTCCACCAGGTGGGACAGCGGGAGATCTAGCCCTTCGCCGGTGGACAACATGGTCGAATACGTGCTGGAGCCGATGGCAAAAGCCTCGGAAGCTCCTTTCAGCCGGTCCCCGAGGCGCTCCACAAATTTATCCAGAGCGGCCGCCGCTCGTTCTCTGGCCTGATCGAACTCCTTCAAGATGCGCCGATCGTCAAACCCGCTAACCGCTTCGGCCAGGTCAACACGATAGAACCGGGCCATGCCGGAGTAGCTCTCAATGCTCATCTCCAACACGGGGCGTCCCACCGTAGAGGCCAGGCAGGTGTCCAGCACCTGCAAGAAGTCGGGCACCTGATGGAGGGACTGCGTCGCCGCCCGGATGCGGTCGGCCAGCGGCGCGTAGTCCCGGCGGACATAACCACCAATGTTCAAGAATCCGACCTGACGCATGGGGTTGTTCTCCAGCGGGCGCAGCACCTCCAGGTTGAACAACTCCCGTTTCAGGAACAATTCCAGCAGTTGGTGGCTCAGCCGCTGCGGCGGCTCCAGGCTGTCCCCGGGGATGCCGGAGAGCTGGGCCAACCCCTGTCGCAGACCTGCAATTCGACGCTGCACCCGGCCCGGGGACAGATCGGGGAGACGGCCATCATATTCGTGCTGGCCAATGCGAGAACCAGCGGTTGGGTAGAAGTCCCAATACTCCCGGATTTGATGCTGGGCCAGGCCGGAAAATGCCTGGAAAGAGCGGTTAGCGGACATTGCTGGCCTCTACTTCTAGGATCGACCAGGATTTTCGGCTAGCGACTTCTCCTGGGGGCCGGTCCAGAGCCTGCTCCCAGGAGAATAACCTCAGGAGAATAACCTCAGAAGAATAACCTGAGATTTCGGGGGGGCGCTCAGCTGACGATTTCGCTGATCAGGAACTGGGGCTTGATATCGGTGTAGTTGGGAATGTCGCCCATAATTTCCCGGCCGTGGGTCTTGAACGCCTGGTGAACGTGCTCTACGGAATCAAAATACAACGTCCCCGCGGCCACAAACCGGGGCGGTGCGCTGGGATCGGCATCGGAGACGCCCTTTTCCACTTCGGAGCGGACCAGGCCCATGGCGTCCAGCTTCTGGTGCACCAGGGCCATGTGCTGGTTGGCATAGTAATCAATGTCGAACCGCTTGCCCTCTTCATTTGGGTAATATACCGAGACCTTTATCATCGGGGCAACCCTCCTCTAGAACTTATCAATGCGCTTGCATATTAGCTTGCCAGGGGGGCTTTGTCCAGGTTTGGAGCAGATGAGCGGTGGAAAGGCGGCCCAACCGTGGAAGGTCAGTACGGTTCATGGTACGGTACATGGTACCGAATCTTCCGGGTGGAGTCGCATATTTCCCAGTAGGGGTGCACCCGCGGGTGCGCCCCTACTGGATGATGCCATCAAACAGGAATGGTCTCAGTTCAAAAGCTGGAGCCGGACTATTTGACCACGACTGTGGCGCCAGCCGCTTCCAATTTAGCCTTGATGGTCGCGGCTTCGCCTTTGGCCACGCCTTCCTTGACCCTGGCTGGAGCGGACTCGACCAGTTCTTTGGCTTCGCGCAGGCCCAGGGAAGTGACTTCCCGCACGGCCTTGATCACGTTAATCTTATTCGCACCGATTACCTGCAGGGTTACCTCAAATTCGGACTGCTCTTCCTCGGCAACAGCCATGGCGTCGCCGGAAGGAGCTGCGGCAGCAACGGCCATAGCGACCGGAGCGGCGGCCGAGATCCCGAACTCGTCCTCCAGGGCCTTCACCAGGTCAGACAGATCGAGCACGCTCATTCCCTTGATTGAATCCAGGATTTCTTCTTTAGTAGCCATTGCTTCCTCCTAATATCCCTTGCTTGCTAATATCCCTTGCTTGCTAATATCCCTTGCTTAAATTAGTCATGATTGGCCTGGTGGTCCAGGGTCCTGCCCGGTGGATTGGGTTATTCTCTCTCAGCTCGATGACCCCGGCGCTGCGGTAGTTCATGGAGTGATTCACCGTGGTTCCTGATTCTAGTGCGTTCTCTGGTGACCCTTGGCTCAGACATTTACTACCCCTGGTCACCGGATTTTTCTTCCGATTCCCCGGCCGCAACTGGTTCAGCTTCGGCGATGGCGGTTGCGTCTTCCCCGACCACCGGCTCCGCCACCGCGTCGGGGACCTCGGCTTCAAGCTGGCGAATCCTGGCTTGCAGCAGGTAGCCAAATTTCGACAACGGGCCATTCAGCACTCTCAGTAGCCGGTAGATTGGTCCCTGCATCTGTCCCAGCAACTGAGCGATCAACTGAGGCCTGGTCGGCAAGGTAGACAGACGTTCCACATCGCGGGTATTCAGGGCGGGGCCGCCGCCCATCACCGCGCCCTGTATCGTCAGCGCAGACCGAGTGGTGCGGATATAGTTATGCAAGATCCTGGCCACATCCACCGGCTCATCGTATCCAAAGGCAACCGCGGTCGGGCCTTGCATGACTTCCTTGAGTTGGGGGAGTTGGGCGGCATCAGCGGCCCGGCCCATCAGTGTGTTCTTGACCACCATGAAGTCCAATCCGGCAGACCGGGCCTGGCGACGCAGTTCGGTCATCTCATTAACCGAGATGTTGGTGTAGGTAGTGGTAACCGCGATCGAGCATTTCTCCAGCTTTTCTCGCAGATCTTTTACCTGGTCTATTTTGGCTTGGGTGGGCACTCACGCCTCCTTTTGAGCCCGGATGTCCCGTTGAACCCCCAAATCCCGGACTTCTGGCAATTCCATCAAATCAGGACACCCTGCAATAATACTGGCAATAATACCAGATTCGTCGCCGGTCAAGGCGGGTGGCCCTAATAAAAAATTCCCCGCGCCGGATGACAAGGCGCAGGGAACGTTGGTAACGTCCCGATGGATCTGGCGCCTGGGCGGGCGATTGCTCCTTAACCCCTTTCGGGGACCCGCTGTCTGTGGCTATTAATGTTAAGGATTATACACTAATCAGTCGGCCGGTTTAAGGGCCTGCAAACTGTTCAAGTCAACGGCGATGCTGGGGCCCATCGTCGAGGTCATGAAGGCGGTGCGCAAGAAGGGCCCCTTGACGGCGTCCGGCTTGTCCCGCAGGATTGAATCGATCAGGACCGCCAGGTTTTCCAGGAGGGCGTCTTCATCGAAGCTGGCCTTGCCGAACTGGCTGTGAATAATGGAAGTTCGGTCGGTGCGGTACTCCAGACGGCCCGCCTTGGCCTGTTCAATGGTTCGGCGCAATTCGCGCGCCGGCACCATGGTGCCGGTCCTGGGATTGGGCATCAACCCCCGGCGGCCCAGCACCCGGCCCAACTTACCGATTTTGGGCATAATTTCGGGGACGGCCAACCCGACTTCGAAATCCACCCAGCCGCCCTCTACTTTCTCAATCAAGTCATCGTCACCGACAAAGTCGGCACCGGCTTGACGGGCAATTTCGGCGGCCTCGCCCGCGGCGAATACCGCCACTCTCACCTGCTTGCCCAGTCCATGAGGCAGCACCGCAACGCCGCGCACCATCTGGTCGGCATGACGGGTATCGGCGGAGGTGCGGAGGTGTACTTCCATGGTCTCGTCAAACCTGGTGCTGGCAGCCTCTTTCAGCAGGCTAATGGCCTCCTGAGGCTGGTATGCGCGCTTTTCCTCGATTGTTTCAGCAATTCGGTTATACCGTTTACTGTGCTTGGGCATACTTATCCCTCTTGCACTTCAATGCCCATACTTCGGGCTGTGCCTTCAATGATCGACATGGCCTGATCCACCGATGAGGCGTTCAGGTCCTTGAGTTTAGTTTCCGCGATTTCCCGCAGCGAATGGCGGCTGATGGTCCCTACTTTGCCCTGGTGGAAATCAGTGGCGCCCTTTTCAACACCGGCGGCCCGGCGCAGCAGGTCCGACGCCGGCGGTGTGCGGGTGACGAAAGTAAATGAGCGGTCTTCGTACACCGTGAGGTGCACCGGCACGACGGTACCCGCCTGACCACTGGTCCGTTCGTTGTATTCTTTGACAAAATTCATAATATTGACGCCGTGCTGACCCAGGGCCGGGCCGACCGGCGGAGCCGGCGTGGCTTTGCCTGCTTGTAATTGCAACTTGATAATGGCCCTTACTTTTTTTGCCACCAGTCCTCCTGGGTTTTCTCCACCTTAGGTTTTCTCCACCTGCAGAAAGTCCAGTTCTACCGGTGTTTCTCTGCCAAAGAAAGATACCAGCACCCGGACTTTGCCCTTACCCTGATCTACATCGTTAACTGACCCGATGAAGTCGACAAAGGGCCCTTCGGTAATGCGGATGGTGTCGCCTCTTTTCAGGCCGATATTGACTCGTACCGGTCCGGACTCCACCTGTTTGAGAATGGCCTCCAGTTGGCTGTCTTCCAGCGGGACGGGTTTGGGCCGCTTGTCGTAGTCGTCTTCACTGGATATGAACCCGGTTACTCCGGGGGTGTTGCGCACCACGTACCAACTTTCGTCGTCCATGGTCATCTGCACCAGGATGTACCCTGGGAACAGCTTGCGCCGCTCCGAGCGCCGCTGGCCATCTTTGAAGATGACTTCTTCCTCAGTGGGCACAATAACCTGAAAGATCCGGTCCTGCATATCCAGGCTTTGAATGCGCAGGTCCAGGTTCTTCTTGACCAGGTCTTCTTGCCCCGAGTAAGTGTGCACGATGTACCAGTGGGGGTTCTGGTCTTCTTCGATTCTATTTAAATTGCTTGCTGTCATTCCCGTCGCCCCAATCCAAGCTTACCTGCCTGCTCTCGGTGGGGCTGAGGCGCCGGCAGCAGGCTTTCAAGTCGCTAGAATACTAACTGGGTGAAGAATTCAGAGAATGCCCGGTCCAGCCCGCCCAGGAACACGCCCACCACTGCCGCCAGCACAATAACTACGGCGGTAAGCCGGGCGACCTCTTCCCGGCTGGGCCAGACCGTCTTCTTCAACTCGGAGATAACTTCCTGAATGAAGATTACCGGGTTGATCCTCCCCATGGCGCCGGGTGATATGGGGGATTGGGGGCGTCGGGTGGAAGCCCTCGCCATGGGTTACCTCACTTCGCGATGGACTTTGTGCTCGCGGCAGCGCGAGCAATACTTGCGCAGTTCCAGCCGCTGAGTGTCGTTCCGGCGGTTCTTGACCGATGAGTAGTTACGCTCCCGGCATTCGCCGCACTGTAATGTTATGACGCCTCGGGCGTCTACCGATTTTCTAGCCATCTTCTATCATTCCAACGTTTCAGTTATTCCAACATTTTAGTGAATACGCCAGCGCCAACGGTTCGACCACCTTCGCGGATCGCGAAGCGGAGACCTTCTTCAATGGCTACCGGGTTCATCAGATTGATGGTCATGGTGATATTGTCGCCGGGCATCACCATCTCTACGCCTTCCGGCAGCTGAATCTCTCCGGTAATGTCGCTGGTCCGGATATAGAACTGCGGCTTGTACCCGGGGAAGAAGGGCGTATGGCGCCCGCCTTCCTCGCGGCTCAACACGTAGACCTCGGCTTCAGCATGGGCGTGAGGTTTCATTGAACCAGGCTTAACGATCACCTGACCCCGTTCCACCTCTTCCCGGTCTACGCCTCGGAGCAGGATGCCCACGGCGTCACCGGCGGTGGTGGTGCTCAGCAGTTTGTGAAACATTTCCAGTCCGGTGGCCACGGTCTTGCGGACATCGCCGAAGCGGATGATCTCAATTTCGTCACCCACGCTCAGGGTGCCCCGTTCGACCCGGCCGGTGACCACGGTGCCGCGGCCTTTGATGCCGAATACGTCTTCAATCGGCATCAAGAACGCCTGGTCGGTGATTCGGGTGGGCAGTGGGAAATAGTCGTCCATGGCCTGAACCAGGTCCAGGATCCCCTGCTCGTAGGCCGGATCACCCTCCAGAGCCTTGAGGCCGCTGACCCGGATAATCGGGATGTCATCGCCGGGGTACTCGTAACGGGTCAGCAACTCGCGAACTTCCAGTTCCACCAGCTCCAGCAGTTCTTCATCTTCCATCATATCCACCTTGTTCAAGGCGACGATGATGTTGGGCACTTCCACCTGGCGGGCCAGCAGAATGTGCTCCCGGGTCTGGGGCATGGGTCCATCCGGTGCGCTGACCACCAGGATCGCCCCGTCCATCTGGGCGGCTCCGGTGATCATGTTCTTGATATAGTCGGCGTGCCCAGGGCAGTCAACGTGGGCGTAGTGCCGGGTGGGCGACTCATATTCCACGTGGGAGATGGCGATGGTGACGCCCCTGGCCTTCTCTTCTGGGGCGTTGTCGATTTCGTCCAAACCCTTGAATGTGGCCAGTTTATGGTTGGCCTGCACCCGGGTAATGGCTGCGGTAAGAGTTGTCTTGCCGTGGTCTACGTGCCCAATGGTACCCACGTTCATGTGGGGCTTGGTACGATCGAACTGTTGCTTGGCCATCTAGGTCTATTCTCCTTTTATGGTCCTGTTATGGTCCTGGTGATTTATAATCTGGCGATGAAACTGGAGCCCAGAGGCGGGCTTGAACCGCCGACCCCGTTCTTACCAAGAACGTGCTCTACCACTGAGCTATCTGGGCCCTTGACCCCGTCTTTATTGATACTAACCCGCTTGATTTCATACCCAATTAATACCATATCCAAATGGTGGAGGGGGTAGGATTCGAACCTACGAACTCCTTACGGAGGCCAGATTTACAGTCTGGTGGCTTTAACCACTCACCCACCCCTCCATAATCCCGCCTTTCTCACATCCAACAGCCTGACCGCATTGCAGGCGGGCCGGCAGGGGTGGATCGGAATTTCTTGAAGAGCCCCTGAGAGGACTCGAACCCCCAACCTGTCAATTACAAATCGACTGCGCTACCGTTGCGCCACAGGGGCGTGAGGGAATTGGGCCTTTTGACACACCAGAAAATGGCCCCGAGGGCGTGGGGCCATTTCGGACGCCATCAATTTACACCGGGAATTATATATACGCCGTTGGGGAAAGTCAATTAATTAATAACAGCAAAAGCGGCTGAATCGACCCGCTGGTCAATCTTGACGTGTCCGTCAGCTTAAACTACACTCCTTCTGGTTTGCCCGGGGGCGTTCTGCCACCGGATTTCTCAAGAAACAGGACTCTTAAGAAACCGGCCTCGAGCCAGCCCGACCAGCTTAGTGCAAGATGACATCCAGATGGACTTGAAGCAATATATCCGAGATATTCCCGACTTTCCCGAACCTGGCATCCTGTTCCGTGATATTACGCCGCTGCTGCGGGACACCCGGGCGTTCAAGGCGGTCATCGACCGGTTGGTTGACCACTATCGTGACGCTGCCTTCGATACCATTGTGGCGGTAGAGTCCCGCGGCTTTCTGTTCGGCGCTCCGATGGCCTACCAGATGGACAAGTCCTTTGTGCCGGTGCGGAAAAAGGGCAAGTTACCGGCGGCCACGCACACCGCCGAGTATGCCCTGGAGTACGGTTCCAGCATCATGGAAATCCACGCCGGGGATATCCGCCAGGGTGATCGTGTCCTGATACTGGACGACCTGCTGGCCACTGGCGGCACCCTGGACGCCGCCGCCCGGTTGGTGGAAGTCTCCGGGGGCGCCGTCGCCGGCATTGGGCTGGTAATAGAACTGGTGGACCTGGGGGGCCGGCGAAGGCTCTCCAATTACGATGTTTTTTCCCTGGTCCAATACTCAACGGATCAAGCATAAACCGGTCAGCACCACCCGGGTCTACCACCCGCAGGTTAACCACCCGCAGGTTAACCACCCGATGGAAGGGTGATGCTAAACAAACGAACTTAAGGAGCAGCTCATGGCAGACAAAGCTAAAGTAGGCAATTTTGACCTTACGGCGGTTATCGACATGGTGCCACCCTCTCGCGAACCTTCGGCCATGTTTCCGGAAGTCCCGGCCGGGGCCTGGGACGCCTACAAAGACACCCTGGAAGACGGCCGGTTGCAGCTCTACTACGGGGTCATGGTTCTGGTGGGTGAAGGCAAGACCATCCTGGTGGATACCGGCATGGGGCCCGGGCCTCATCCCGACCGGGGAAATCTCACCGGCAATCTTTACGAGCTGGTCAGCGACGTTCTGGCGCCGCCCGACAACACCCGCAACACCAACGTGTCGCCCTCGGACCAGGTAAACTTCGTGATTCACACCCACCTGCACGCCGACCACGTGGGCTGGAACCTGCGCTACTCCGGAGGCATGCCGGCCCCCAACTTCCGCCGCGCGCGGTACGTAATCTCCAGGACCGAATACGAATATTATACCGAAGAGAAAATGCTGGCCAAGACCCCCCACGTTCAACGGCAGGTTATTCCACTGCGCCGACTGCGGTTGCAGCAGATTGTGGAGGGCGAGCACGAGGTGACCGATGGGATCATGGTGGTGCCTGCTCCGGGGCATACCCCCGGTCATCAAGTGGTGTTGATCAATTCCGGTGGCCAGAAGGGTATGGTGGCCGGCGACCTGCTGCACACTATCGCTCAGGTTTCCGAGTCTAGCTGGTGTGCTGGAGTGGACTGGGACAAGGCCAAGAGCGCCCAGAGCCGGGAGAAATTGCTGGACCTGGCTGAGAAAGAGAACTGGATTGTCGCCGCCGGGCACTTCCCGCCGGGTAAGCAGATCGGCAAGGTGGTCCGGGAAGGCAACCAGCGGCACTGGGAGCCTCTGTAGGACTGCGATAGCTTCTTGGCGAAGGGGACATATCGGCGGGTACCTGAACCCCGGGAGGTTTTTCCTAAGAGTCGATATCTGATAGCCTATCTAAAGTATGGTTGTTCCAGGGGCAATAGCCGCATCTGCCGGCGCAAAACGTGGGTGAAAGCATCGCCCTGGTTATCTGTGGCCTGTTTCTGGGACGGTTCCTAAATTTGACCATTGACCGTTTGCCGCCACCATCCGTCCCGGTTTTCCCGCCAGGTTCAGGACGCCAGCATGGTTTCAGGGGCCTCGCCCTCCTTCCGGTGGTCAGCCACTTCGGGCTGTTGGGCCACGGTAGTGGCGGTATCAAACTTTTCAGCAGGTCCCTGGCGGTCGAGGCCATCACCCCCCTGCTGTGCTGGGCCATCGCCGACCAATACGGCCTGACCCCTGGCGCTGCCGTTCTGGTCTTCTATTGCGCCCTCTTCATCCACCTGACCTTCGTTGACCTGGAGCATTCGCTGATCCTCAACAAAGTGGTGCTCCCGGCGCTGCCCATCGCGCTGGCCTTGTTCCCCTTCAGCCCGCTGGGCCAAGGCTGGGGAATTGGTGAAGCCTACTCGCGATCGTTGAGCGGGGCCGGCGTCGGATTCGCCATATTGTTGGTCATATACGTTGCGTCCCGAGGTGGCACTGGAGCCGGAGACGTGAAACTGGCGGCCTTGCTGGGAGCCATGCTGGGCTTGCCCCAGATACTGGCTGGACTGCCCATGGGATTCGTGCTGGGCGGCGCCGCGGCAATCATATTATTGCTGGCACGATTAAAGGGAATAAAGGAGACCATCCCCTTCGGCCCGGCGCTGATCGCCGGGTCTGCGCTGGTGCTGCTGCTGGGGCCAGGTTCCTATAACTGGTATCTCAACCTGTTCCGGTGATCCCGTCTGCCGGTGATGCTGGTTTCCAGCATGCCCGGCTGCGGTTACCCGGCCAACGCTGGCGGTCGTTGGCTGGCTGTCGTTGGCTGCCTATTGTATAATCACTGCCGGTATCCTTTGCCCGTGCTGACTCAGGCTGGGGACCATGGGCCTGTCTGGTGACTCGCAGAATTGATTGGTTGGGAAGGACCGGATGAGCAAGTTCTTGGATGTTCTGGAGCGAATCAGGGATGGAGAGTCGGCTCCGCTGGGTTTTGCGGCGGCCCGGGCGCAAAAATTACCGGGTATCGCGCTGGTAGGCCTGGTGTCAAAAGGCCACGCCAAGGGCATCAAGCTGGCCGCCGACGTGTCGGTTGACGCGTTGTTTGTGTCGGGCGCGGCTGGCCCGGATGGGTTGAAGAAGCTAACCGGGTCGGTGAAAATTCCCTGGGGCGCACGGGTGTCGTCTCTAGCCGAAGAGGAAGCCCAGGCCTACCAGGACAATGGCTCCGACCTTCTGGTGTTTAACCTGGACGGCACCGCCGCTTCCGCTGTGGCTTCGGATAATATTGCCCGGATTCTGTGCGTCGATACGGGAATTGAAGAGTCGGAACTGCGGACAATCGCCTCGCTGCCAGTGGACGCTTTTTTTATCTCTATGACCAGTGTTTCCGGCCCCTGGACCCTGCGGGACCTGGCTACCCTGGGGTTTATCAGCCGCCGGGTGGACAAGTACATCCTGCTGGAGGTGTCCCAGCCGCCGGGAAAACGGGACCTGGAGGCCCTGCGTGATGTGGGAGTGAGCGCTCTGGTGATGGATGTGAGTTCAGCCGGGGCCGAGGGACTGAGCGCATTAAGAACCGCTTTGTTGGAAATGCCTCGACCGACATCCCGCAGCCGCCGGCGCAATCGGGCAATTTTACCGGGGTCGGCGTTTTCACTTCAGCCGCCATCGGAACCTGAACCGGACGATGACGATGGCGACGATGATTACGAGTAGCCTGCCCTAACTGGAGTTTTCCCGTCAGCATGTTGTCGCGGACTTATTCCAGCTGGCTGGCCGATGCTGTTTAGTTCCTATCAGTTACTACTCAACGATCCGGCTGCGTTTGTACGGCTGACGGTGCTAGTAGTTGTTTCTCTGCTGGTGGCCATCACGATCCACGAGTTCAGCCACGCGCTGGTCGCCACTGGACTGGGCGACAATACCGCACGCCGTCTGGGCCGTTTGTCCCTGAACCCGGTGCGCCACCTGGACCCGGCCGGCACGATGATGCTGTTGATCGCCGGATTCGGCTGGGGCAAACCGGTGCCGGTGAATCACCATCTGCTGTCCAAAGGTGGGGTTGGCGTGGCGATGGTTGCCGCCGCCGGGCCCCTGTCCAACCTCGCGCTGGCCTTCCTGGTGGCCGTACCCATCAAGTTAGGGCTGTTGGGGTTGAGCAGTCCTGCTATGGGCCGGGCCAATTTTGTGATGACTGGAGGCCTGCGAGAAGGGCTGACCGACATTGCCGGTATGGTGATTTTCTTTAATCTGCTGCTGGCGGTCTTCAACCTGATTCCGCTGGCGCCCCTGGACGGCTCCAGGGTGCTGGGCGGGTTGCTGCCGCGCCAGATGGCGCCGTCCTACGACCGGTTCCAGCAGTACGGTCCGGTGGTTTTGCTGACGGTAATCCTGGCTGATGTGGTGTTCAATCTGGGCATACTGTCGGGGATTATTGGGCCAATAGTCAACGGGCTGTTAGCTGCCGCCACCGGATATGGATATTAACTCCCCGTAGGTCCGAACCCCTCGAATCTCAGCTCAAGCGAAGTTCCACAGGGATAATGCGGTCTTGCCAAAGACCCACTCCAACTCCTCTTGGCTGCAAAATGGCAGTTGCTCCAGGGTGAACTGGAGGGAATTTCGATAACCTTCCCTCATGACTACCGGGGGATAGTCGCTACCCCAGACCAACCGCTGGGCACCGAAGGCGTCGTAGGCCATCTTCAAATAAGGGGGGATGACCTTATATGGGAAGGGAGGATCGCAGAACTCACCCATGCCGTGTATTTTGATGTAGGTGTTGGGAAAGTGAGCAAGGTCCAGGACTTTCTGGAACTGGGCCTCGGCAGGTTTAGCGTCATGCACCGCATTAAACCCAATACCGCCCAGATGCTCGATGACGATCTTCAAGTTGGGTAGAGTCTTCACCAGATCGGCGAACTCGTCGGTGAGGAACCCGGCAACCTTTCCTCCCGTGCTGACCGCCATGCCTAACCTGGCAGCCTGGCGCCAGATCGCCAGGGGGTCGCCGCCCGGCGAGCGGTTGAAGTTACGCAGGCGGACTGAAGCCGCGCCTTCATCGTGCCAGTATTGCAGGTCGTCGGCGGCGGTGGGGCTGTCGACATCCACCCGGCAGACCACCGCCAGTCGGTTAGGGAAACGCCGCTGGCATTCGATCAGGTAGGTGTTGTCGGTGGTGCTTGAAGACTGCACCAAAACCGTCTTCTCCACATTGTTGTACTGCATCTGGGTCAGCAGCATCTCCACCGGTTCGTAGGTGTGCAGTGCGATATGGACGTGGGAATCTACGATAATCATTCTTGCCTCCCTGGTTAATTCCCGCCTGATCCGGTCAGGGAGGGGAGCCGTGGGGTTGTCCGCCGGGTAGCATTATACCTGACCTGCGCGGCACCCGGGAATTTGGCGTGACAACATACCAGCCGAAAGGGGCAACCAATCTGCGGTTGCCCCATGGCTGGAACGACTACTGGAGGGGTCAGGCCCGGCGCAGTTTG
>DASTLM010000494.1:0-3030 GCA_035714945.1 Dehalococcoidia bacterium
GTGGGACGGTGCCGGCTCCCAGATCATCCGAGGTCAACTGCTGGCCATACCCCTGGCCGATACGATACTTTATGTGGAGCCTTTGTATCTGCAATCGTCCGGATTGGCCTTCCCCGAGCTAAAAAAGGTTATACTAGCCACCAACAGTAACCTGGTAATGGCTGACACCCTGGATGAAGGTATCGAACTTTTACTGCAAAAAGTATCGGAAGAAGTATCGCCACCAGCTCCAACTCCCGGTACTGCCAATACTGGAGGCCCAATACTGTCCGAATCGGACCGCACTGAGCTGGAGGCCGAATTGGACCAGTTTAAACTGGAAGCCGACAGACTACAGGAGTCTTTAAACCGCCTGCGGGAATCCCTGGAAAACCTACGAGAAGCTTTGGAAGGAGTTACCCCATGACCAAGAGCCAGGAGTGGATCGCTAAAGAGCAGAAATACTACGCCCAGACGGTGCGCCGCCAGCCGGTGGTAATCGTCAAGGGCCAGGGTACCCGAGTCTGGGACGCCGAGGGCAAGGAGTACCTGGACTTCGTCGCCGGTTGGGCGGTGGACAACCTGGGACACTCCCACCCGGTGATCACCCAGGCCATTGTCCAGCAGGCCGGCACCCTGATGCAGACCTCCAACCAGTTCTACACTATTCCCCAGATTCAACTGGCCGAGCTGCTGGTGGAGCATAGCTGCCTGGACCGGGTATTCTTCGGGAACAGCGGCGCCGAAGCCAATGAAGGCGCGCTGAAGCTGGCCAAGAGGTACGGCAAACTGAACCGGGACGGCGCTTACGAGGTAATCACCGCCTTCAATTCCTTCCACGGCCGTACCGCCACCACCGTGGCCGCCACCGGACAGCCCCACTACCAGGAGAATTTCCTGCCGCTCCAGCCCGGCTTCGTGCACGTGGACTTCAACGATGTCGAAGCGATTATGAACGCCACCACCGACAAAACCGCGGCGATAATGCTGGAGCCAGTACAGGGGGAGGGCGGCGTCAATATTCCCGACGACGACTATCTGGTCCGGGTGCGCCAGTGGTGCGACCAGAAAAACCTGCTGCTGATTCTGGACGAGGTGCAGACCGGCATGGGCCGATTGGGCAGTCTGTTCGGCTACCAGGAATACAATGTGGAACCCGACGTAATTACTCTGGCCAAGGGCCTGGGCTTTGGCGTGCCCATCGGCGCATTCATGTCCAAAGAATCAGCGATGGCCCTGGTACCCGGCGACCACGGCTCCACTTTCGGCGGCAACCCCCTGACCACCGCCGCCGCCTACGCCGGCACCAGGTTCCTCATCGACAACGATATTCCGGCCCACGTCAAGCGGATGGAAGCTCACCTGATGGACCGGCTGAAGGTACTGAAGGCCCACTTCTCCTTCATAACCGAAGTCCGAGGCAAGGGGCTGCTGACCGCGATGTATTTCGACAGCGATATCTCCGGCCAGGTGCTGACCAACGCCAACGCCGCCGGCATACTGCTCAACGGAGTGCGCCCCAACGCGGTGCGGTTCATGCCGCCGCTGAACATCACCCCGCAAGAAATCGACGAGGGGATCGGCCGCCTGGAAGATGCCCTCCAGAAAATTTAGCTCAAGACCTGCTGCCCTGGAGCGAAAACCCCGGATGAGTTCTGGATGAGATGAGTTCTTGATGAGTCGATGGCAGATATGGCAAGAGATAAAATAGTCCTGGCCTTCAGCGGCGGACTGGACACCTCGGTCGCCGTACCCTGGCTCAAGGAAAAGTACGACGCCGACATAATTACGTTGACCATGGACCTGGGCATGGTGGACCTGGAATCCATCAAAAGCCGGGCCCGGCAAGTCGGCGCGGTCAAGGCCCTGACCGTGGACGCCAAAGAGGCCCTGGTCAAAGAGTTTCTATTCCCGGCGCTGCAGTCCGGGGCAATCTACGAGGGGATGTACCCCCTGGCCACCGCCCTGGGACGCCCACTGATCGCCCGTTGTCTGGTGGAAGCGGCCCAGGCTGAAGGGGCCTTCGCCGTAGCCCACGGCTGCACCGGCAAGGGCAACGACCAGGTACGCATCGACGTTAGCGTGATCGCCCTGGCCCCGGAGCTCAAGGTCATTGCCCCAATTAGAGAGTGGGGCATGAGCCGCGAAGACGAAGTGGACTACGCCAGGGAAAGAAATATCCCCATCAATGCCGGCAAAAGCCGTTTTTCAGTGGACGAAAACCTCTGGGGCCGCAGCGCCGAAGCCGGGGAACTGGAAGACCCCTGGGCCGAACCCCCAGAAGCGGCCTACCAGTGGACCCGGCCAGTGAACGAGACCCCCGATGACCCCACCAATCTGGAGATTCACTTTGACCAGGGAATCCCCACCGCCATCGACGGCGAGAGCATGGCCGGCACCGACCTGATCCACCATCTCAACAACCTGGCCGGCACCAACGGAGTGGGACGGATCGACCACGTGGAAAACCGTCTGGTAGGCATCAAATCTCGGGAAATCTATGAAGCGCCCGCGGCAGTGGTATTGCATGCCGCCCACCAGGCTTTAGAAGCGATGACTCTCGGCAAGGACCAGGCCCGCACCAAGGCCCGCATCGCCCAGGAATACGCCGACGTGGTCTACAACGGCCTGTGGTTCACCGCCCACCGCCGGGACCTGGATGCCTATATTCAGAGCACCCAGCGGTACGTCACCGGCAACATCAAGGTGCGGCTGCATAAAGGTACCTGCACGGTGGTGGGGCGTTCATCACCCCACACCCTCTATCAGCACCAACTGGCCACCTACGACCGGGGAGACCAGTTCAACCATTCCGCCGCCGAAGGGTTCATCACCATTTACGGCCTGCCGGTGCGCACCCAGAACCAGACCCAGCGCGAATGAATCCAGGGTTCAGATCGTGGCAGGCGGGAGTTGCTCACGCTGATGACATCGAGCAAATCAAGAATCTGGTGGAATCAGTAGGCGGCGATTTGGAACGCCTGCAACCGGAACAGTTCATAGTCGCCAGAGACTCAGAGCAGCGGATTATCGGATGCGTCCGGCTCAAGC
>DASTLM010000495.1:0-2298 GCA_035714945.1 Dehalococcoidia bacterium
CTCGCGGCGGCGTGGCGGTGCTGGAGGCTATCCGGCAGCAGAACTACAATGTGCTGACCAACCGGCCGAGGCTGTCCCCCGCGCGCAAAGCTGGCCTGTTCCTATCCACCTGGTTGGCCTGGAAGCTGGGGTCGGGCCTGGGTTTGCCCGGTCCTTCCCAAGGGGAGGCCCGGCCATGACCGATCTGGAACTGGCTTACGAAGAATGCCGGCTGATTACGCGCCGGGAAGCCAGGAACTTCTACTACGCCTTTCTGACCCTGCCAGCGGCCCAGCGGCGGGCAATTTACGTAGCCTACACTTTCTGCCGCTACTGCGACGACTCGGTGGACGGCGAACGCTCCCTGGATGAAAAGCTGGCGATGCTGTCCGAGCTGCGCCGAAAGCTGGACCGGAGCTACCACGAACGCGCCGAAGACCTGGTGTTTCTAGGACTGGGCGACGTGGCCCAAAAATATGATATTCCCCAGGAGTATTTCCAGGAAGTCCTGTCCGGGGTCCAGTCCGACCTGGTCAAGGACCGATACCAGAATTTTGATGAGTTGCGGCAATACTGCTACCAGGTGGCGTCGGTGGTGGGGTTGATCTCCATTCATATTTTTGGCTACAACAACCCCAAAGCCAAAGACTACGCTGTTGACCTGGGGCTGGCGATGCAGTTGACCAACATCGCCCGGGACGTGAAGGAGGACCTGGATTCTGGCCGCATTTATCTGCCCCAGGATGAGCTGGCCCAGTTCGCTTATTCCGAGGCGGATTTGCTGGCAGGGGTTGTAAATGAGCCGTTCAAGGGTCTGATGCGATTTCAGGCCCAGCGGGCCAGGCAATATTTTGACCGCGGATTCCAGTTGCTGCCCTATCTGCCGCACCGATCCCGGGCCTGCCCGGCGGTGCTGGGCCAGCTTTACAGCAAGGTATTGGACCGCATTGAAGGCGCTGAATACGATGTGCTGCATCGCCGGGTTAGCCTCAGCAAAGTAGAGAAAGTAAGGGTGACGGCCCAAACCTGGCTGACCAGCATGCTGCCTTGGTCGCGTCAAAACCCAGCGTAGGGGTCCTTGGCGGCGGTATTTCCGGCATCGCCGCCGCCATGAATTTGTTGGACCAGGGCTATCCGGTGAAGTTGGTTGAGGCCAGGAGTTTCCTGGGTGGTCGGGCTTTCTCTTTTGTCGATAGCGAAACCGGAGTAATGGTGGACAACGGGCAGCACGTCATCGTCGGCTGTTGCACCTATTTCCTCGAGTTCCTCAAGCGGTTGGGCGTAACCGAAAAGTGGTACCTGCAACCAGAGCTTCAATTGAGAGTTGTCGACCGTCGGGGCAAGGTGGGCGTTCTAAAGTCGGGCGGATTGCCCCCACCGTTTCACCTGATTCCTTCGTTCTTGAGCTACTCCCATCTCGGACCGGGAGAAAAGATACGGGTACTGTTGGCCCTGGCCCGGGCCAGGTTCACCGACCGTCACCAGCCCCACCTGGAACAACTCAGCTTCTACCATTGGTTGAAGCAACACGGGCAGTCCCAGCGGGCCATTCAGAATATTTGGAACTTGCTGGTCAAGCCCACGTTGAACGATAACGTCCAGGATGTCAGCGCGTCGATGGGCCTGATGATAGTTCAGGAAGGTATGTTGAATGGTCGACATAACTCGGATGTGGGCTATGCCTTGGACGGATTACTGCCATCGATTGGCCAGCCGGCCCGGCAATATTTATTGGACCGGGGCGGTCAACTGATGCTGGGTTCGCCGGTCAAGCGCATACTGGGGGATGCCCATCGTATATCCGGTGTTGAGCTGGCTTCTGGTGAGCGGGTCAAAGGCGATGTCTGGGTCAGCGCGCTGACGCCGGACACTTTGTTGCGCGTCTTGCCAGAAGAAATAGTTGATGCCGTTCCGGTATTTAGCCGGTTGGCCGGACTGGAAACATCACCAATTGTTAACATTCACCTGTTCTACGACCGTCTGGTGATGGACCAGGAATTCCTCGCCGTGGTGGACAGCCCGCTCCAGTGGGTGTTCAACAAGGGCCAAATTCGGGAAGGACGCCTAACGCCGGCATTGGTTTCCCCTGGTGGACAGCGAATCTGCGTTTCGGTCAGCGCAGCCTGGGAGTACATCGACCGCACCAGGGAAGAAATTTCTGCCGCATTTATTCATGAGATGGCGCAAGTATTTCCGGCAGCTAGAGACGCCAAAGTGCAGCGGTCCCTGGTGGTCAAGCAGCGCAACGCCACCTTCCGGTGTTTGCCGGGAGCCAACAACCTGCGTCCCGACAGCCTGACCCCTATCGCCAATCTGTGC
>DASTLM010000496.1:0-5330 GCA_035714945.1 Dehalococcoidia bacterium
AGGCCAGCGCCACGGTGTTCATCCGCTCCCCGGGCACCGGCCGGACCTGGGTGGGCCGCGGTGGGGCCCACCGCAGCGAGGGGTTCAGCGAAGACTTCGCCATCGGCCAGACCGCCTTTACCCGGGCGGTGAACCGGGCCATCCTGGACGCGGTGGGCTACGGAGACGAGAGCGCCGATGAGGTCCCCACGGTGGAGAACCTGCCCGGGGAACATCCGCCTGAGGAACATCCTGCGGCGGAACGCCTTGCGCTGTGGCAGGAGGTCCGGGGCTATCTGGAGCAGCGGACGGCCACCAAGGGCCAGGTGGCGGCCTGGCTGAAGCGGGAAGCGGATATCATCGTTGGGCAGCAGCTGCTGGACCAGGAGAGCCCGCCCCCGGGGGTTTCTACCGCAATCCTCACCCGGCTGCGAGACTCCCTGAGCTTGCACAAAAGTCGGCTAGAGGGGGCCCTGTGAAACAGCGTCACCCTCTGATTGAAGCGGAAGCGGTGGCCCAGGAGCTCCGGGCCATCCTGGGTCCCGCCTGTCAGCAAATCGAAGTCGCCGGGTCGATTCGCCGCCGGGTACTCCAGGTGGGGGACATCGAGCTGCTCTGCGTACCCGGGACCGGAGGCAATCAGCTGCACGGGGCCTCTTCTATATTCGAGCAAGAGATTCTCGGCTTGATCAAGACGGGAGTGCTGGTCTACCGGCTGGACCAACGGGGACGCCGCACCTTCGGCCCCTGGAACAAGTACCTGGTCCACCGGCCCAGCGGCGTTCCGGTGGACATCTTCGCCACCACTGCCCAGAACCGGGGCATGTCCCTGTTAGTGCGCACCGGGCCCCGGGAATGGAACATCAAGGTCATGTCCCGCTTCAAGGCTCTGGGCATGCGGGGCCACGCCTACGGCGGGGTGACCGATAGCCACGGCCGGGAGCTAGGATGTCCCAACGAAGAGGGAGTTTTCCGGTTACTGGGTTGGCGGTTCGTCAAGCCCGAGGACCGGGGCTAGCTACAGTTTTGGTTTCGCATCTGAAGCTTGTAGCTCAGCCGGAGCATAGTCGCGATGGCGTTGAGCGGACGGAGACATGAGCATTAAAGTAATGAACTGGGTGTGGGGCAGCTCGGCCCAGAAAGGCTCGGCATTATTGCTGTTGCTGGCGGTCGCCGATCACGCCCACGACGACGGCACCGGAGCCTATCCCAGCATTCAGACCCTGGCAGCCAAAACTCGACTCACACCCCGGGCGGTGCAAGGAATTTTGAACCGGCTGGAGGCTGTGGGAGAGCTGATCATCCAGCGTCGGACCGGTCCGCACCAGGTCAACGTGTATGCCGTTCCCATGGTCCTCAAACCCGCGGCGCCGGCTACTGACACTAACCCTCCCATTGGGGCCACCGGCGGGGGTCTGGAACCTCCGGCCCTGGAGGGTGATGGCGAAAACTTTTCGTCATCTGGCGGCGATGAGGAGTTCACCAGGCAAACTTTGCGTCATGAAAACTTTTCACCATCTGGCGGCGATGGGGAGTTCACCATGAAAACTTTTCATGATGAACAAAACACCCTCGGCATGGCGATGAGGATTTCACCTAAACCGTCATTAGAACCATCAGGGGTTACGACATCCTTTACTGCCGTAAAGGATGTTGCCGCTCCCGATAAAATCGGGCCGGCCAACAGCCGCTCGAAAGCGATCTTTAAACCTCCTGATTGGTTCGAGCCTTTAACCAGGCTAGGAGGCTATCGCCGGATCGATCACAGCCGATTTGTATCAGTGCTGGAAGAAACCTGCCAGGAGGGCCGGGTTAGTCCAGCCGCCGTGGTCGAGTCTTTTGCCGGCTATTACCAGATCAACCGGTTCAAGCACGGCTGGAGCGACCCGGTCAAAGCCCTGCGCAACACCATGGCGCGGGAGATCGCCAAAGTGAATGGGACCAACAGGTCGCCGCCGCGTTCTTTACACCAGAAGCGGATGGAGGGAGAGAAAGACCTGCCGCCCCTCCGTCCGGTGAAGTACTTGTAGGGCCGGAGTGGGCGAGGCCCAGGGGAGGATATCGGTGAATGGTCGGCCGAAAGTCAGGCCCAGGATCATCCTGGTCTGCGAGGACTGTGAAGCGGAGTACGAAGGCTTCACCTTCGTGGGCAATTTTTCCCGATACTGTCGGGACTGCAATGGCAAGCGCCTGAAACTCCTGGAGATGGAACAGGCGGAAATGCGGGAGAAGAGCCTGGAATACCGCCGTTACGAGTGGCTCAGCGACTCCGAACGGGGTATTCCCCGCAAGTTCCTGGGCCTTAATTGGGAGAATTTCCGCTTTGACTGGGGCGGAGGCAACAACCGGAACAAGGTACAGCAGCTAAAAGAGTACGCCGCCGGCTTTCCGGTGAAGCGAATGCCCTTCGGCGCAGAGTCCCTGCTAATCACCCGGGAAGTGAACGGTGTGGGGAAGACGATGCTGGCCTGCCTGGTACTGCAGGATATTGTCCATCGTTTCGAAGAAACTGGACGGGAGAAATGTCCTTTCCAGTTCTGGCCGGTGGGCCGGGTCAAGCACCGGTTGCGGGCCGCCGAGCGGTTTGGTGGAGCCGAGTCGGTGGCCGACGTTTACCGGGACTTTGCCACCATGTGGCTGTTGGTCTTGGACGACGTAGGGAAGGAGAAGCTGGAGGGGGCCGACGCTGCATTCAGCTACGAGATGTACTACACCATCATCAACGAGCGGTATAACGCCCAACTTCCCATTATCCTGACCAGCAACCTGAACTTCGAGCCCTGTAGCCCGCAGGGTTTGAGCCTGGCGGACCTGATGGGCCGGGCGGGCGTATCCCGCCTGATGGAAATGACCCGGGGAACTGCCTACGTCATCGAGGGTGAAGACCGACGTTGATTGACCGGCTGGTAATTCCAGAGGGACATTACCCATTGTAACTCCTCAGTAGAAGTCGCTATTCTACCCTAATTTCCTCGAAACTAATGCCGCGGCAAGTTTCGCTTGGGCCTTTTGTGTCTTTATCTTTTCTAGCAATTCGCTGGCTGGTTCGTAAGAGCGGCCCTCAGCCGTAGCCAGTTCGGCTTCGGTGGGGACAAGTTCACCACGAAACGCCTTGGCCAGAATGGCCTGGGGCAGTTTCTCTGCCCTTGCTGTGCCGGCAGCTACCCGCTGCTCAATGACATCGGCTAAGGCAAACAGAGCCTCCACCCTCCGGACGATTTCTTGTTGCTCAGCTATCGGTGCTACGGGTAACTGCAAGCCACGTAGAATTTCAAGATTCAGATTGAATTGACCAGCAGTGGACCTTGCTCTTGCTTCGATTTGGTCACGGCCTATGGGAGCCGATAGGAACGCGTGAAAATAACCTGGAAGCACCTGTGACTGATCCAGGCGAAGACGAATTAGATATGAGGCGAAAGCAAATGGACACTCAAGTTTCGGGATCACGGCGGCTTTACCAATTAAATCTAGGCTGCCGTTTGTGCGGCAGACTATGAGGTCCCCCTCTGAAACAGCTAAGGAGTCGATCTCCCGTTCCGAGAGTGTGGTAGATTTAATATCTGCAAGGTCTAAAACCCCACGGGCGATGTTTGGGACTCTAAGAACTGGAATCGCATCCCAGCCACTTTGACATTTCTTAGATGTTCCATATCGAGCATCAACATAAATGTCACCAGCATCAATGAGTGTCCACAATGCAGGAAAATCATCACCGTCCAGGTCTTCTTCCCGCCAATCCTCCGTCAGCCGCCCCGAACAGGCAGCGGCCAGCACCGACTGGCGGAACCGCTTCAAAATTTCCGGCACCCGCTGGAGCCGCTCTCTGACCGCGTTAGCCTTTTCCAGCAATTCGTCAACCTTGGCTACGATGCGGTGCTGTTCAGCTAGAGGAGCAACCTTGAACGGAATTTCCTTGCAGCGGCTACCTGAGATCTCAGTGAAGGTGGTCCCACTTCCCATTTGCTCGATGTCAGTCCGTATGAACCTGAGCCAATGGAGGAGGTATTCTGGGAGAATATTCTCGTGGCATACGAAACTCTTGAATCCCTGATTAGTGCAGACCTCGTTTGCTGCAATAGCCACGTAGCCAATTGGCGCACGACTCGACATCAGCACTGTGCCAGGCGGCATTAGTTTGGCCGATGAGGAGTTTAGTCCCCTGTCGCTCAGGCAACGGCGACCGCGTTCAATGAAGTTGCCTCGGAAGTCGCTCAGGTCAGCCGGAGTAATCCACGGGTGGCCGTCATCCGAGAAGTTAGATTGCTCAGAGGCTGTAGGCGTCCCTCCACCTACAATGTCCGAAATGTCGCCCATCTGGCAGGTAGACCACCCCTCCGGCAACTCATGCTCGTCCCAAAGGCTCACCGGGCGGCCTCGCTTAGGAGGGCCAGTTCCTCTAACCCACCGTTCTCCAGCATGCCGATAATAGCATTCAATTCCTCAACTGCCCCTTCGAGTTCGCCGATGGCATCGGTGGCCAGTTCTTCCGGCTCGGGCAGATCATCGGCGTCATCAAGAGATTCGTCCCTGAGCCATTTGAGTCCGTCGATCTTGTAGTCCCGTTCCTTCACCTCGCTGATGTGGAACCGCCGCCAACGATCTTCGCTAGAGTCGCTTATACTTCGGTTCCCCCGGTCGTTGGGGTCGGCACCGTAACAAGCCTCAAACTCGGCAAAGTGTTCCGATGTTAAAGGGCGGTCTTTCTTGGTGATACGCGGTACGTTGGTGCGGGCGTCGTAGACCCACACGGTCTCCGTGGGGTAACCCTTGGTGAAGAACACCACGTTGGTCTTGGTGCCCGGGCTGTAGGGAGTAAAGGTTCCGTTGGGCAACCGAAGCACCGTGTGCAGGTCGCAGTCCTCGGTGAGAATCTTGAACACTTCACCAGCCTGGTCGGCGAACAGGCAGTTATCGGGCACTACCACGGCCGCCCGGCCCCCGGGCTTGAGCAGGGTTATCACGTGCTGCAAGAAGTTCAGCTGCTTGTTACTGGTGGCGATTGTGAAGTCCTCCCGCTCCGGCACCTGGTTGGCCCCCTTGGTGCCAAAGGGAGGATTGGTCATCACCACATCGTAGCGCCGCCCGTCGGGAGCTTCATATATGGCGTCGCCAAACCTGATTTGAGGCTCAATGCCATGCAGATGGAGGTTCATCAAGGCCAGACGTCTGGGCCGCTGGACCAAGTCCTGACCAAAGTAGGTATTGCTCCGGATGCGCCGGGCTTGTTCACGATCAATGGCCCCGCCGCCGGTCTGCTCCACAAACCACTCGTAGGCAGACACCAGGAAACCACCGGTACCGCAACCCGGGTCGCAGATGGCGAACTCTCGATGGGTACGGGGGTCGGGTTT
>DASTLM010000497.1:0-4380 GCA_035714945.1 Dehalococcoidia bacterium
GAAATTGTATCTGGGGGACACCCCCAGACCCCTGCCAAAGGGGCGTCACCCCTCTGGACTCCCCTTTGTCAGCACCCGGCTAAAGGATTGAGCCCCGGCTCGAGTAATAACATTCTGCTCCAGCGTGGCGAGGGCCACCAGGGTTGCGATGGGCCGCCGCCTGCCAGCCTCGCTGCACCAGTTCGCCGATCAGGCCTGGTGACAGCGGCAGGTACCAACTGCCGCCACTGCCTCCCGCCGCTGCCTTGAGCCTGATCGGTGTCGGCATAGTTCTCTCTTGAATCGGTTCTCTCTTGAAACCGAATTAACGAGTTGGCCGAATTAACGAGTTGGCCGAATTAACGAGTTGGATTGTAAGTTGGACGGTGTCACCCAGTCAACCAAAGTCGTGGCTATTGAGCCAACCTCGCTATCCCAGGGCTCGACCTGGCGACCTGGAGTGGAGCCCGGTGGTCCGCCCTTGAACGGACTGGGGCAGCGCCGGAAATTGCCAATTGCCCAATTGCCGCGTTCGCTTTGACATCCTCCGACAACACTGCTATCTTGGAGGCTGTTTTCCCTCTGGAGACCAGCAGCCGGTCCAGGGGCAAGTCCGAAACCTGCCCCTGACCGGTCAGTCCATTTTAGGAGATCGGGACCATGAATTGGGCCGAGACCATTGTACAGGCTTTGAAGGACTGGGACACTTCGCTGATCGCCTATGTTCCCGACATTTCCATCCACCAGGTCACCGGCCTGATCGACGTCGATCCCTTCTTCCACCTGGTCTCCTGCACCCGAGAAGAAGAAGCCATCGGAGTGGCGGTAGGGGCCTATGCCACCGGGCGCAACTCGGCGGTGTTCATGCAGTCCAGCGGCTTTGGCAACAGCATCAACGCCCTGGCCAGCCTGTGCATTCCGGCCCGGATACCCATACCCATGTTTATCAACCTGCGGGGCGGCCCCGGCGAATTTAACATCGCCCAGGTGGCAATGGGACGCTCGACCCGTCCCATTCTGGACCAGTTGGGATTGGTCCACTTCACTCTGGATGACGAATACAAGATGGACAAGATTGTCGGCGGCGCCCTGAAGCTGTGCCATGCCAACCGGCAGCCGGTGGCCGTTTGCCTGACTCAGTTGCTTCACGGAGGCAAACTTGCTTAGGTTTGAAGCCACCCAACTGGTGCTGCGCCACGCCGGAAACCGCCCCATCGTCAGTAACCTGGGCCCGACTACCGACGAACTCTGGCACGCCGGGCACCGCGACCGAAATTTTTATACCTACGGCAACATGGGTCTGTGCTCGTCCATCGCCCTGGGCATGGCGATTTCCACCGACCAGCAGGTTATCTCCCTGGACGGCGACGGATCCCTGTTGATGAACCTGGGCACCATCGCCACCATTGGACGGGAGCAGCCCAGGAATCTGATCGTAATTGTTTGGGACAACGAGCAGTGGGGACAGACCGGGCACCAGCCCAGCCACACAGCGATGGGCACCGATCTGGAGCAGGTCGCCCGGAGTTGCGGGATAACCAACACCGAGACGGTGCGCGACCTGGAAGCCCTGGAGTCGGCGCTGTTGACCGCCCTGGAAAAACCGGGTCCCTGGTTCATCGTCGCCAAGATTGAAGAGGCTGAGTACCTGCCGGTGGCGCCTATCGAGCCGGAGATGACCCTCTATCGCTTCCGTAACTCATTTAAAGACTAGCACACCAAAAGAGAAGCCCGGGCGCATTGCCCGGGCTTCTGGTGGTTCCAGGATAGTGAGAAGGCGAGGTCTACCTGACGCCCACTGCACTCTTGAGGTTCTTCGCGAAGAATTCTGTGGTCCGTTTCCAGGCATCGTCGGCGGCGGCTTTATTATAGCTGGCGCGCTCGTCACAGTTGAAGCCATGCCCAGCGTTCGGGTAGGTCTTGAAATCGTAGTTGACGCCAGCCGCCTTGAGGGCTGCTTCGATTTTGGCCACGTCGGCCGGCGACGGGTTCTCGTCCTTGCCGCCGAAGTTGCCCATAACCGGAATTTTGATCCGGCTGGTCAGGTCAATGGGAGCGGGGCCGTCACCGAAGGGGATCAATATCCGCCCGCCGTAATATACCGACGCCGCGCTGATGCCCGGGCATCTGGCGGCGGCCAGGTAGGCGATGCGACCACCCACACAGAAGCCGACGATACCAATTTTCTGACCGTTGGTGCGCCGGAACTGGTCTGACTGAGTCCACTTGATGACCTCGTTGATGTCCTGGACGATCTCATCGTCAACCAGAGCTCCCATGTAACGGTTGCGGGCCGGGGCGTCGGCATCGCCATACCCCAGCTTGGGGTTGGGATGCTCCCGGTGGAAAAGCGCCGGGGCGATGGCTACGTAACCTTCCGCGGCAAAGCGGTCGCACACCTTCTCAATATGCCGGTTAACCCCAAAGGCTTCCTGAATCACGATTATACTGGGGAAGTCGGCCCCGGCGGTGGGCAGGGGATGGCTGACATAAATCGCCATGTCCTGGCTTTCGGCACCGTGATTGGAGTCATAGCTCTGCCCAGGCTCGTCTTCTCCGGCACCGGCAAATCGTAGATGTTCCCAAAATGACGGCATAGTCTTTCCTCCTCCTAGATAACTTCAAGTTACGCTGTTTCGGTTACGGCAGAACCGCTGCCAGGATACTGCGCCAACCTATGAGCAAAGTTGAACCGGCTCTCCCGGGGCGTAACCCAACCAACGTGGGCTGGCGTAGTGCTGGGTTGCACCGTACCTTACCACGTTGGCCCCGATTTTAGCAAAGCCGCGCCCAACATTCAAGCGTTTATCAACGGATAGGGATTATTGAGGATTGGTTTATCCTGATTCCTCCTGCTATATTCTGGCGGCATACCTGGCAAACCCGCAGGAGGACGGAAATGGCTAACCTGGGATTCATTGGCCCTGGCACCATGGGCGGAGCAATGGTCAAGCGACTGCTGGACGCCCGGCATTGAAGTACCGGATTCCGCTGATACAAAACCCTCCCGACAAACCCTTGTTCGACGTAACCCTGGATGACGTAACCCTGGTGGTAGTTGCGTTGAATTATCCCACAGTGACTGAAACCGTGGCCTGATATTCCTCCGCCAGGATTTGCCCGGTGCTCACCGGATATGGCTCCAGTCGGAGCAACTTAATGGTATAGCCTTCGATCGTTTCTAAGGCACTGCCCGCCCCGCCCTCTAAGGTCAATGAAAGCTCCCCAAGATCTTTGCCATCCAGTTCAACCCCCAGCACTGCGGTGGCCCGTCCGGCCCAAACGCATACAACATCCCTGGGACACCGGGAGTCCTCAGGTACGTCAATTAAAGTGAGCGCCAGATCAGTACCGGCAATGGGCGTTTTTTCGCCGAAAGCCAACACCACCGAGTCCTCAGGCAATTGACCGTAATCCTCCAACGGCCCCTTACAGCGCACGTTGGGTGCAATCGCCTGCACCGAGTAGGGGGCGTCGTTGACCACCACGTCGTAGAACTTGCAGGTGTCGACCCCACCCTCCAGGGGTATCCGGGTAGTAATCATCCCGTAGACTTCAGCGCAGGCCAGCATGGGGTCGTCGGGTATCAAGTTGACGATTTCTACCCGGAAAGTATCCCCTTCACGACTGACGCTGTAATGCCCGAAGGTATAACAGGAATTGGGCAGACCAGATTCCACCACCAGGTCAGCTACCGAAGGTTCGGCAGCCGAAACTTCAATGGACACGCTTTCGATGGGGGCCGGCTTTTCCACCATGACCGGTGTAACGGCCGGCCCGCAGGCCAGCAAACCAACGCCGCAAACCAGGAACAGACCAAGCAGGACCGCAGGCAGCGCGAATTTGTTTTGAAACTGGGGTCGAGTCAAGTACTGCATAAACACCTGCCGGAAGTTAACGTTATAACAATACTGACTCCGTCGGACACCGAGAAGTTCCCAGCAGCCGGGCGGCCCCGCCGCCCTCGCACCCGTCCGGTGCCGGTGGTCACCTCCACCTAGTACTACAGCCGCACATGTAGCGAAGGGTCTCTCCCTCATCCTGACCTTCTCCCTCAAGGGACAAGGGACTTGGCCCCCTCTCCCTTTGGGAGAGGGCTGGGGTGAGGGTAACCAGTGAGAACTGCGACTGTAGTACGGGCATAAGGCGCGCCAGAGAAATCGACGATTCGGCCCCGCCACCGACCCCGGCAGCGCGGGATGCGGGATAAGGAGCTACTCGGGACGGCCCGGCCTCAAGCTAAAGGACGCTGTACATCATCCTGGTGTCCCGCATCACATCTTCGCCGAAGTCATTGTCCACATCCCGCCAGACCGAGTGGATGTGATTGGCGCCGTTCTGCTGGTTGTCGAACTCGACGATGAATTTGCCGCCGTGAATCCGATAGTAATGGTCTCGGCC
>DASTLM010000498.1:0-7377 GCA_035714945.1 Dehalococcoidia bacterium
CAGCACCCTGCCAGGTAATTGGTACCAGGTAATTGGTACCAGGTAATTGGTACAATGAAGGGAGCAAAAAAGAGAGGAGGATTTAATTGGCGGCAAATATTCGGCGAATTGGAATTGGCGGCCCGGTCGGGTCTGGGAAGACCGCGCTGATCGAAGCCCTGGTGCCCCGGCTCCTTCAGCGGGGACTCAGGCCGCTGGTGGTCACCAACGATATCTTCACCCGGGAGGACGCCGAGCACGCCCGGCGTACCCTGGCTGGGGTCCTGGAACCGGAACGGATCCGTGGTGTGGAGACCGGGGCCTGCCCGCATACGGCAGTGCGCGAAGACCCCACCATGAACCTCCTGGCCATCGACGATTTAACCGCCAGGTTTCCGGATGCCGACCTGGTGCTGATCGAGAGTGGCGGCGATAATCTAACCCTCACCTTCAGCCCGGCGCTGGCCGACTATCAGATATATGTGATTGATGTAGCCGCCGGCGACAAAATACCCCGCAAGCGAGGTCAGGGAATCACCCAGACCGACCTGCTGGTGATCAACAAGTTTGACCTGGCGCCCCACGTCGGGGCCGATCTGGAGGTGATGCGACGGGACGCCGGGTTGGTCCGGGGTGGCCGGCCTTTCCTGTTCACCAATTGCCGCACCGGCGAGGGAGTCGACGCCGTAATCCAGGCGCTGCTGTCCCTCGGGCGCGTTGGCGTTGCCGAGAATTGACCCTTACCAGCACCGGCTGGAGGCCAGCGCGGAGATTGGCTTTGTCCTGAAAGGCGGCGTAACCCGACTGACTCGGAGCCTGGCCGAACCGCCCCTTCAGGTACAGCGGGCCCTGTATCTGGATGATTGCTTACCGGAAATGGCCTTTGTGTTTCTGCTCAACCCGACTCCGGGGATTTTTCAAGGGGATGTCCAGAGAATCAGGGTTCAGGCCGGGCCGGGCACCCGGGTACACCTGACCACTCCTTCGGCAACCAAGATTCATGCGATGCCCGACCGGCCGGCCCACCAGTTCCTGGAACTGAATCTGGCAGCCGGCGCCTACCTGGAGTACCTGCCAGAGGCGTTGATTCCCTTTCAGGGGTCCCGGCTGGTCCAGCGGACCACGGTCAATCTGTCGGACAACTCGGTGCTGGTTATGGGGGAAGTTATCATGCCCGGTAGAACTGCCCGGGGAGAGAATTTCGCCTTCCGGTCCCTGGACCGTCGGTTAACGGTAACCGGTGCTCCTGGTTATCCATTGTTTCACGAAGCCTCCCTCCTCACTCCCCTGGACTTGAACCCCCTGAGACCATCCGTGTTGAGTCCCGATTTCCCGGTGACCGGCGCGCTGTTAATGGTGGCACCGGGGCAAAAGTTCTCAGGGTTGCGAGCAGGGTTGCGGCAAAGGCTGTTAACGGCCGCCGCGGGGAATAATGCGCATAACGCCGGGATCACCGAACTGCCCAACGGCGCCGGGCTGGCATTGAAGGTGCTATCCAGAGAGTCCCGGACGGCTCGAGCCATTGTCCGGGAAGGCGCCGAGGCCGCTCGCCGCTATTTCGTGGGAGCAAAGGTTTCAACGCAGGTCGCTTTTCCCCTGGAATAAGTCCTCTGGCAATAGGGGTTCCTTAATAAGGGTTCCTTAATAGGGGTTCCTTGACCGCCATGTTTATCGCCTTTTCAAAAGAATCCAGCCCAGTTGACAGGCTTTCCCAGGGAATAAGATAATCACCGCAAGGATTGGCTCCCCGCTGGGAAAGAGGGTAAAATCTGCGAGTTCCGGTCCATATTGCCAAGTACTCCAACTATATTTTAAAGGAGGCAGCGCAATGGCCAATGAAGAGTTAGCCTTGATGGCCCACCTGATGCGCCGCGCGGGATTTGGCGCCGGTCGCGAGGAACTGGAGGCTCGCACCGAACGAGGCTACGTAGAGACCGTCGAAGAGTTGCTGAATCCAGAGACCCAACCATCCGCGGACCGGCTAGAATTTTTGAGATATCACCCAGGGTTTTGGAAGCCGGTCACCTCCCCGGGGATGGGAGCGGCTACCTGGTTGTATGAAATGGTCAACACCCACCGAGTGCTGCAAGAAAAATTGGCCTTATTCTGGCACCAGGTTTTCGCTACCGGACAGTCAAAGGTGGACCACTGGCACGAAATCCAGAACCAGATTGACCTGTTCCGTGAAAGAGGCATGGGAGATTATAGAGAGTTGTTGTTGGAGCTGGCCAGGAACCCGGCCATGATTTACTGGCTGGACAACTGCGACAATCACGCTGGTGCGGTCAACGAGAACTGGGGGCGAGAGCTTCTGGAGCTATTCAGCATGGGTGTGGGTAATTACATGGAGGAAGACGTTAGGGAGTGCTCTCGGGCCTTCACCGGCTGGACCCTCTCCCCCAACATTCCCCGCAACGCCTACGGGCGGTATAACTGGCAGTTCGAGTTTCGGGCCGAGGACCATGACGAAGACGAAAAGACCTTTCTGGGACACACCGGCAACTTTAACGGCGACGACATAATAGACATCGTCTGCCAACAGCCAGCCACCGCCAGGTTTGTCGCCCGACACCTTTACAACTTTTTTGTGGCGGACGAGCCGCAGGTGCCGTCCTGGTCGGTGATGCCGCCCCGGGACCCTGAAGCCATCAATGCCCTGGCCCGGTCTTTCACCGAGTCAAACTATGACATCCGTTCGGTGCTGCGAGTCCTGTTCCTGTCCGATTTCTTCAAGAACGCTCGCTTCACCAGGATTAAAAGTCCGGCCGAGATGGTAGTCAACACCTTGCGGCTGGTGGGAGGCTTTGAATTTCCAGCCCCGGGTATCGGGAATCTCTCCAAGGAGCCGGGTTACATGGGGCAGGAGTTGCTGAACCCTCCCAGCGTGGAAGGCTGGCACACCGGAGCAGAATGGATCAACAGCGGAACGTTGATGAAACGGGTAAATTTTGCTGCCGACATGATGGGAGACCCCAGCCGGCCCGGAGTGCGGGCCATTGTCGACCGGGTGGAGATGCTGGGCGACCTGGGTCCAGAGCAGTTGGTAGATGCCTGTTTGGATTTGATGGGGCCTCTGCCAGTAAGGAGAGAGACCCGGCGGCAACTGGTAGGCCATGCTGCCGAGTCGGGCCCACTGGCATGGGGCTCCGAGGCAAAAGCTTCGGTTTCCACTCAGCGAGTAGCCGAGATGCTTCAGTTGATAGTAGCCACCAGGGAATACCAGTACGCCTAGTCAGGAGGAGAACGATGACCAGCAGCAAGAAAGACCCGGTGTTGGTGGTACTCCAGCTTTCCGGCGGCAATGATTACCTGAACACGGTTATTCCTTACGCCGATCCCTTGTACCGGGACAACCGGCCGGTGGTGGGGGTTCCAGAGAAAGAGGTCCTAACTTTGAACCATGAGATCGGTCTTCATCCCAGCATGGGACCGATCCGGCAGCTATACTATCAGGGCAATGTGGCCATCATTCACGGGGTGGGCTATCCCAATTCGCCGCGCTCCCACTTTCGTTCCATGGACATCTGGCATACCTGCGAGCCGGAAAAAATGGGGACGGAGGGCTGGCTGGGTCTGGCTACTCGAGACCTTGATCCGCGTATGGAAAATGTGGTTACCACCGTCAGCTTTGGGCCCGCCATGTTTCGGGCAGTTGCGGTACCCGGGGTGCCCGTGGCTTGCGTGGACAACCTGGAAAGTTATGGTCTGCTCACCGGGATTTCCGGTGAAGATCAGCGTCAGCGGATCCTGAACCGTTTCGCGCAAATGTACACCCCTACTATTGGCTCCGACTTCGTGATGAACTATCTGGGGGACACTGGCCTGGAGGCAATGCAGGGAGCGGATATTCTTAACGCGGCTCCCCAGAAGTACCGGTCCAGCGTGGAGTACGCCGACACGGCCATTGCTAAAAAGCTCAAGGGTATCGCCCAGATACACCTGGCCAACTTGGGCACCCGCATCTTTTACTGCGACCACGGCAGCTTCGATTCCCACGCCAACCAGTTGGGGATGCACTCCCAGTTATGGAGCGACGTTTCCAACGCCATCGGCGATTTCTTCTCCGACTTGCGGGAACATGATGCGGCAGACAATGTGGTAATGCTGCTGTTCTCCGAGTTCGGACGGCGGGTCCGAGATAACGGCTCCGGCACCGATCACGGGGCAGCCGGTCCGGCCTTTGCCATTGGCGAGCCCGTGCGGGGCGGGCAGTACGGCGAATACCCTTCCCGTGAGGCAAAAGACCTGACCCAAGGTGACCTGACGCCCAGCCTGGACTTCCGAGGGCTTTATTCTACCATCCTGGAAGACTGGCTGCGGTTGGACCCGGTGCCGATAGTGAAGGGCAATTTTGAAAAGCCCAGGTTTCTTTCAGTCAACTAGGGTCCTGAGAGCTAGGGTTTCAGTCAACTAGGGTCTAGTGAACTAGGGTTTCGGTGCCGGGCCGGCGCAATTATGTGGTGGCCCCCAGGAGCGAAGTATGGTTACCCAGTTAGTGGCCGGACGGGTCTACGATTACAGCCGAACCGTGGGGCGTGGCGCAGTTTCAGGCATGGGTTTTAACTCGGTAATCGATCTGGCCCTGGGAGAGGAAGACCGGGTGTATGTGTTGAACCGGGGCTGGGAGTTCGTCGCCAATGTGCCCTGGAATCGGACTGCTCGGGGTACCCGGGTAAGTGTGATCACCATTGGCGACATTCCGGACGACGAGGAATTCATTACCGAATTCAGCAAATACGGGGATGGCGAGGGAGAACTTATCTGGCCCGCCGGTATTGCGGTGGACCGAGAGGAGAATGTCTACATAACCGACGAATGGCTCAACCGGGTCTCGGTATTCGATCGGGAGGGAAACTTCTTGAGCCAGTGGGGATCAACCGGTTCCGGAGATGGCGAGTTTGATGGGCCCTCGGGTATCACCCTGGACTCCGAAGAAAGGGTGTACATTGTTGACAGCCGCAACCACCGGGTACAGAAGTTTACCAGGGACGGCGGTTTTCTCTCCACCTGGGGCAACTTCGGCAGCAACGATGGTGAGCTTGACAGTCCCTGGGGCATTACCCTGGACCATGAAGGCTATGCGTATATCGCCGACCATAAAAACAGCCGGGCGCAGAAGTTCACGGTTGATGGTGAATTCGTCCTTAAGTTTGGTAGCTATGGCACGGGTCGGGGAGAGCTCAACCGCCCTTCGGACGTGGCCGTAGACCCGGATGGGGATGTGTATGTTTGTGATTGGGCCAATAGTCGGGTGCAGCTCTTTTCCCCGGACGGTAGGTTCATCACCAGCTTCAAGGGTGACGCCCAGGAACTGAGCAAGTGGGCCAAGATGGTAGTAGCAGTCAACCCGGAATCATTGAAGCGCCGGCGGGAAGTGAGAAGTCTGGAACCGGAGTGGCGCCTGGCTTTGCCCCGGGCGGTCACCTTCGATTCCCAGAGGAGCCGCTTGATTATTGCCGATACCCAGAGGAACCGGCTGCAAATCTATAACAAATTGAAGGACTACACCGAGCCTCAGCGGAATATCTAGATTTGATTTCCAATACCACACCTTGCTGGGCCTGGACACCAGAGTATTCACTCTCTCTACAAAAATCCTTGATGCGCCTGTCTGAGGGTCGGAAATGTGGGCTGGGGGACACCCCCAGACCCCTGCCAGAGGGACTTCGCCCCTCTGGACTCGCCTTTTTCAGCGCAAGGCCGCGGGAACAGTCGCCGGTATGGAGCAACTTGACGCGGGCACGAACCTGGCCGGGCCAGTATGGGCAGGCGACCGGAGGGAGCGCCTGAGGCTATGGTAAATTCAACCTGGCTGGCGCTGCCGCCCTCGGGGGTGGCCCAGGCCCACGAAGAACATCACGCTCTTACCCCTGGCGTGGGGTGAAAAGAACTCGGTAACGTCATCATCGAAAAAGGTTAACCCCGAAGCACCCAATCCCTGAGCGTAAGATCCCAGATAGGCCCATCCGCCCCGAATGCCGGCCTCGAGTTGGGCCATGCGGTAGCCCCGGTTGCCGTAGCGTTCCAGGACGGCGGCCAGGTCGGTTAGAAAAAACGCGTCGACACTGGCATCGGCGGCCAGGGCCTGCTGCAGCCCCAGGTAACCCGCCTGCTCTCGAAAGTTCCCTACCTTCAACTGCTCCAATGACCCGCGTTTTTGATCGTAAACATAGCTTCCCGGAGGCAGGCCCTCAACATCCTGAACGATCAAGTAGAGCTGGGTCAACCCGGTGACCGCCTCGGCACGCGGTCTACCGCCCGGTCCATGCAAAAAATCGGCGGGCATATCCCGGGTCGCCTGGTCCACGACGGTCGAGAGCTGGCGGTAAGTGATCGGAGCACGCCGAAAACGGCGACTGGAACCCCGGCGTAGGATTACCGCTTCAATGGAATCGGTTGGCAACTCAGCTTCAGGAGTTGGTTCCAGGGGAAATAAATTGCCCTGAGGCTGGGGGTCCCCCAGAGGGGGCGGGTTCCCCCAGAGTTCTCTTACCTCGCGGACCGAATGCAATGAGGATGCTGTGTGCATCTCGCTGGTGGCCGGATACGCGACTTCCCGGCTGGAGTAGGCGGTTACCTCTAGATCCAGGGGAGCCACTTCCGGCGGCGGGGGTATTGCTCCTCGGTGGTCCAACCCCACCGGCACCAGTTGCAGTGCCGCCTCTTGCTGGTCATCCAGGCCCAGGAGTCGATTTACCGGCCGGTCCACAAAGGCAGTAACCACCTTCAGGGGTAACCGGATAGCTGCTCCAACCGCCAGCAGGTTGGCCAGAATGGTGCCGCTGTCCCAATAGGCGTGCCGGTAGGCCCGGGCCTGGGACTTCCAGGAGTTGCGCCAGTAGACCGAAGTGGTGACCATTACCACCGGGGCTCCCGAAATCGCCGGTCCGTCACCGCTAGCCTCGACCAGCACCCCACGATAGTCCCCCTCTCGCAGCCGGCGCAAGGCGAAGTCGTGAGGGCCGAAGTGATAAACCCCGGCGGGCAGGTCCGGCAAGTCACCACATACGAGATAAATCTCGATATGATACAGGGCACCAGTGCAAGCCGCCGCCCGAAAGTATATCTGTCCCTGGGGAAAAACGCCGCGTCGGGTGATACCGGCGGCAAAATAAAGCAATCGTGCCAGGTCCAGGCGGGTAGGAACCCCTGGCTCGACCCGGACTGGTGTGCCAGCCAGAGCGGGCACGCCGCTGGAGAGAAGGTCCCCAGGCAGTTCCTGTCCCTCAAGGTGGGGGTAAATTTTGAAGGGAATCGGTTTATTGCTCCAGTCCAGAAGGTGACTGACGTTATTGACGATGTGCCAGGAAAGCTTCGTCCCGTTGTGGTACCGCCAGGCGGCTTCAATATCGCGATTCAGCAAGTTTTCGCTACCTGATCAGATGCCCGCTGGGGCCC
>DASTLM010000499.1:0-2795 GCA_035714945.1 Dehalococcoidia bacterium
CAGCAGTAGCATGTCCCTGGATCCACCGGTGCGGACCACACTCCCTTTCACCGTCGATGATCGGACGGAGGCACCCAGCGGAAGCCCGGAGTTGGGGGAAAGCCCGCTGGCCGGACGTTCGACCGTGGTGGTCGAGGCGGCCGAATAAATTTAGGCATTGCTGCCAGTCGATCGGCGCAGCATCTAACTCCCCCGACTCCAGGAGTCGGGGCAGGCGGCTACCCGGCGATACAGGAAAGGGGAGTCCAGAGGGGCGAAGCCCTTTGGCAGGGGTCTGGGGGTGTCCCCCAGATACAATTTCTACCCCCTTCCTGGTCAGGAAGGGGGTTAGGGGGATGGTCGAAAAGGGATTTTCATCAACCTGCTAGAATAAATCGTCGCAAGACCCGATGTCGATTTAACGTTTATTTCAAGAGCAGCTTATCACGTGCTACTACCTGCTACTCCCCCGACTGGGTAACCGACACCCGAAAGTCCAGATCCAATCTAATATTGTCCTCAACGCTCAGCAGAAAAAAACGGGAAGGCCGCACCAGATGGAACCTGGCAAAATCAAAATTGGTCCTGGCCGTCCCCACTATCTGGTCGGGAGCGAATTGGGCCGTTACTTCCCAAAGCAAGGGACTGGTATTGCCGTGTAACGTCATTTCGCCCTGTAGCTGAAAATTGCCCTGGCCTTCTGGCGGCAAAGGCCAGGGCAGACCGGGGGCGTCGATAACCACAAACTCGGCAAAGGGAAATTCCTCCGACTCCAGCGACTCTCCCCTCAGGTATTCGTCCCGGTCATCATCGTCGCTGCGCAGCGCGCTCAAGTCCACCAGCAGGATGGATTCTTCCGGCACTACGGCCCCGTCGCCATCAAAGAGGATGGCCCCGGTCACTTCTCGGGTCTTACCAATGGCATCGTTGGGGACGTTGCGCCGGGCGAACTGCTCCTTGACCAGATAGCGGGCTTCCGATCCTTCGGTTATCTCCAACCTCACCGGGCTTCGCTCCGGCTCGGGAGTTGCTGTAGCGGCGGAGACCGGCAATGGCACGCTGGTGGGAGTAGGGTACAGATGCGCTGCTGGATTGTCCGGCTCAACCAAGGCCGGTGTTGATTCGGGCGTAGGAACCAGGGTGGGCTGCGCGCAGGCCGCCGCCCATAACAGGCCGGCGATCAGTATGCGGCCAAACAATATTCTGCCAGCATCCTTCAACAACGGAATCACCCAACAACGAAATCACCCAACAACGAAATCATCCAACAACGAAATCACCCAACAACGAAATCACCCAACAACGAAATCACCCAACAACGAAATCACCAGCGACTTCGCAGATGAGTCCCTGATTTGAAATTGAAGTCATGCACCGGGAAGTTATACAACGGGAAGTCACGCAACGGAATTTTGAACCGAACCCTTCAGGCATAGCAGAGCAGAATCCTGGCCAGTTCTTTGGGTTGGTACAACGACACCTGGTGACAGGACTCCAGCTCAATTATTTCGGCGTTGGGAAGCCGGGCGGCCATGCGCCGCTGCGTAGCAACCGGCAGCACCCGGTCCCTGGTCAAGACAGCGTAGGTAATCGGGCAGGTGATTTCAGCAGGTTCCAGGCACCTGGTCTTGAGAACTCCCAACGGTAAAGGCCCAAAATAACCGATTGACTCCACCACCGCCATAGGGTCCATCCCGTTGCACAGATACCGGTGGACCAATACCCCAGGCACTTTAATGTCTCTACCAAGCAGACTGCCCAGGTTGCGCATCCCCAGAAAAACCAGCCTGGATGCAAGAGGCAACTCATCAATCATAGACTTGCCTCGATCCGGAATTATGGCCGCTATGAGCACCAGTCTTTTGGGCGGCGATGGAAGCTGTCCGGCGGCCTGCAAGATTAGCCACCCGGCGAAACCGTGGCCCACCAGGACCACCTCCCGCAACCGTTGACGCTCCACGGTTCGGACGATGGACTGGACACACTCATCCAACAGCACAGCAGATGTGTCCCCGCCGGAATCAGTGCCGTGGCCGGGCAGGTCCATCGAATAGACCTTGTTGGTCCGTCGGTGGGCGTAAAGGCGCGGCGGATGTTCCACCGGAGCGGTCATGTAGCCCCAAACCTTGCCCCAACTCCAGGCACCCTGGCCCGCGCCGTGCACCAGCAGAAAGTCAGTCACGCTATTGTGATCGCTCCGGCAATTTCGGTCCGATCTTCGCTGCCTTTAGCAATGGGGACAACGCCAGCGCCAGTCCCTTCAGCAGTGCATCATCATCGTCGGGCGGCACGGTGCGCGGGTCCAGGAGCACCTGATCGCCTTCAATACGGGCAATTACCGGCGGATCGCAGGCCCGGAGTCTTCGCATAACTTCCTCGGCGCCGCCCTCAATACCGGCGCAGGACAACGCCAACGCCCAGGAGGGTAACGTCTCACCCGGCAGGCTGCCGCCGCCAATTGCCGACCGGCTGGGTATGACGGCAGCCGGCGCCTCCAGGGTAATCTGCCAGACCCTGGCCCGCTGTTTCATGGCTTCTGGCGGGGCGGAAATCATCCGCCAGATGGGGATTTCCTGTTCCGCCTCTTGCTTCAGGTAATGCACCAGGGTCGCGGTCAGGCTCGCCAGACTCAGCTTGTCGATTCGTATGGCCCTGGCCAAAGGATGGCGCTCCAACTTCTGCACCAGGCCCTTCTCGCCGACAATTATTCCGGCTTGAGGTCCGCCCAGTAGTTTGTCCCCGGAAAAGAAGGTCAGTCCGACACCAGCGGCGACACTTTCCTGGGGTGTTGGTTCGTGGGCCAGGCCGTACTTTTC